>DATBYI010000211.1:0-8925 GCA_036513815.1 Solirubrobacteraceae bacterium | reverse complement strand
TTCGAGCAGAGAGGCAGCACCATGATCTTGATTGCGTACGACGGTTCGACGGACGCGCAGGCGGCGATCGACGGAGCGGCGAAGATCCTGCGCGACGAGGAAGCGACGGTTCTCACGGTGTGGGAGCGGATCGTCGATGTCCTGGCGCGGACGGGCTCGGCCTTCGCGGTCGGCGACGTCGATTACGAGGCGCTCGATCGGGAGGCCGAAGAGCAGGCTCGCAAGCGGGCGGACGAGGGTGTCCAGCTCGCCGAGAAAGCAGGCATGAAGGCGCGCGCCGAGGTGCGGGCGCGCGATGACTCGGTCGCGGCGTCGATCCTGACCGCGGCCGACGAACTCAACGCCGACGCCATCCTCATGGGGACGCGCGGCCTGACCGGCCTCAAGTCGGCTCTCTTGGGGAGCGTGTCCCATGCGGTCCTCCAGCACTCCGACCGGACCGTCATCGTGGTCCCCTCGCCGGAGGTCGCCGCCGAGCGCGCCTCGCGCCGCCCATAGCGGTCTCGCCCTTCCGTGATCGACCGGGGGATACACTTGCGCCGTGCCGGCCGATGACAGTCCATCGTCGGATCCTGCGACGAAGCAGTCCGAACCGTTCCGGATTGGCGCCCGCGTCTTGGCCGGCGACGGCGAGTGCGGTGAGCTCGTGCGGGTGATCGTCGACCCGGTGGCGCAGAAGCTCGCCCATCTGGTCGTCGCGCCCAAGCATCACAGCGGCCTTGGTCGGCTGGTGCCAGTCGAGCTGGTCGATTCGGCGGACGATCACCACGTCCACCTGCGCTGCACGGTGGCGCAGTTCAATGCGCTCGACGACGCGCAGGACGCCCAGTTCCTCCCATCCGACACGGATGACCTGGGTTACGGAGGGCATCAGCTCCTGTGGCCCTACTACAGCCAGTTGACACGAACTGGCGCGGGACATCACGCGCCGATCGAGAGCGACCGGATCCCGCTTGGCGAGGTCGAGGTGAACCGCGGCGACGAGGTACGCGCCACCGACGGCTGGATTGGCTCAGTCCAGGGACTCGTGGTGGACCCGACCGACCACAAAGTCACTCACGTCCTGCTCGAGGAGGGCCACCTGTGGGGCCGCAAGCGGGTGGCGATCCCGATCGGAGCCGCCTCGCGCGTCGACGATGAGATCCGGATCGACCTGACCAAGCAGCAGGTGGAGGAACTGCCCCCCGTGACGCTTCGCTGAATTCAACGCGGGGCAGAGTCCTTCAGAGCGAGTAGGAGGAGAGACCGAGATGTTCAAGCAAGTGCTCGTGGGCGTGGATGACGACGAGAGCGGCCGGGACGCGATCGCGCTGGCCAAGCTGCTCGCGGGGGACGACGGAGTGTTGACGTTCGCCAACATCTTTCATGCCGACCGACCCATGCCGTGGGCATTCCAGGATCCGATCCTGCCCAAAAGGGCTGAGGCGGCGCATCAGCTGCTGGAAAAGGCCGCCGCTGATGCCGGCGTAAAGGCACACCTTCGCTGGGAGGGCGCTCCGTCGGTCGGGCGTGGCCTGCACGAGGTGGCCGAGGCGATCAACGCGGATCTGCTCGTCGTCGGGTCCTCGCGGCGCGGGCTGTTCGGACGGGCGTTCCTGGCCGACGATACCCACTCGGCCCTCAACGGCGCACCGTGCGCGGTCGCGATCGCCCCCGCCGGGTACGGCGGCGATACGCCCAGCGTGGTGAGCGAGATCGGCGTCGGCTACGACGGCTCCCCCGAGAGCGAGTACGCCCTGGGCGTCGCCAAGACGCTCGCCGCCGAACGGGGCAGCAAGGTTTCCGCTTTCGAGGCGGTGGGGGTCCCGATGTTCGGCTACTCCGGGCTGTCGACGACGCAGCCGTCGGGCCGGACCGTCGAGCAGCTGGTCAAGCAGGCCCGCGAGGCGATCACGGCACTTGGCGTCGAGGCGCATGTGACCTACGGCGAGCCGGCCGAAGAGCTCACGGTCTACAGCGCGTCACTCGATCTGCTCATCATCGGCTCGCGGAACTACGGCCCGTTCGGACGTATCGTCCATGGCAGCGTCGCGAAGCAGATGGCGCGCACCGCACGGTGCCCGTTGCTCGTGCTCCCGCGCGGCGCCCGGGAGTCGTCGGCGCCGTCGGCGGCACCGAGCAGCCCGGACGCGGTGGCGACGACCGGCTGAGCGTTCGGCGAGGACCGCCGGCTACATGCTCGCGCGCCGAGCGGCGGCGATCGCGTCGGGCAGCGTGTGCACGCCGAGCTTCTCCTCGAGGCGCTCGAGCCGCTCGCGCACGGCGTGGAGGCTGAGAAACAGCGCGTCGGCCAGGCCGGCCTCGGCGCCGATTGCGGGGGCGGCCTCGAGTACCTCGCGTTCGCGGCCGGTCAGTCCGAGCCGGTCCAGCGCGCCGGCGCGGAAACTCTCGACCTCCTCTTCGAGGAGCAGCGCGTGCGGATCGCCCGGGAGGAGACGGATGCTGAGGCGCCGTCCGTCGCGCGTGCTCTCGAGCGCAGGCCGTGGCGGCAGCGCCAGCCACGATGCCACCGCCTCGGGCAGCCAGCCGGGATGCTGGGCGGGACCGAAGTGCTCGGCCAGCCAGCGGTCAGCGTCCGGGCTCGAGTGCTGAATCTCGCCACCGTCGTCGAGTAGCACCACAGCGGTTCCCGGGGGCGGATTCGAGGCGAGCGCCAACACGAGTCGGCCGCGCGCCTCGGCCGTGTCGAGCGCGTGCTCGAGCCCCGGCCGCGCGACGTCGAGCACGTCCCGGTCGCGCTCGGAAAAGCAGCGCTCGTCGCGCCCTAGTGCGAACACCACCACCTCGCCGCCCCGCGGCGACGGGCGAACCGTGCTCGAGATCCCGTACCTCGCGCCCGAGCGGAGCATGAGGACGGGCGAGACGACCCGGCTCGGCCGCGCGACCCGGTCGCAGCTGGCGAGGTCGGACGGAACCAGTCGGCCGAGCTCGCCGAGGGCGCGTCGCGTCCACTCGGCGGGCGTGGGCGTCTGCCCGTCGTCGAGCACGAAGCGAAGGCGCTCGGCGGCGTGCAGATCGGCTTCGTCAAGCCACGCCATGCGTCGATCGAGCTTACAACCGACCGGTCCCGGCTGCCAGCAGGCTTCCGTTGTCCGGTCGCTGACCTTACCCGAGGTAAGCGACGCGCCAAAATCGAAGACGTAACAGTCGAGTTGTCGGGGGAATCATGACCGCAACGAATCCTGATCAAGCTCGGGCCGGCCGACTCGTTCACCGCCGCCGCGCGTCTCGTCCAGACCGGAGGCTCGCCGCGACAGCGCACGATGCCTTGCGGAGCGTGGCGGGCGGCCGCCTGTCAATGCTGCCCTTTGCGATCCGCTTCTGGGACGGGAGCGTGATCCCGGCCGGTGCCGGTGAGGCCGACGCGCCGACCATCCTGGTTCGCGACCGGCGCGCGCTCTCGCAGCTGCTCTACGCGCCCAACGAGATCGGACTGACACGCGCGTGGGTCGAACATAGCCTCGACCTCGAAGGCGATCTGGGAACCGTCCTCGCGCGGCGGGACCGCCTCACCGGCATCCATCTGAGGACCCGCGAGCGGGCCCGGCTTGCCCTGGCGGCCGTTCGTGCCGCGGGGCCGGCCGTGTTGCGCCGGCCGGAAGTCCCGAGCATCGAGGCCCGACCTCAGGGGCGCCGCCACTCGGTGACGCGGGATCGAGAGGCGGTTCGCCATCACTACGAGCTGTCGAATCGCTTCTACGAATCGATGCTCGGACCGACGATGGCCTACTCGTGCGCGTACTTCGAGAGCCCGGCCGACACCCTCGAGGCGGCACAGGAGCGAAAGCTCGAGACGATTTGCCGGAAGCTCACGCTCGCGCCCGGCGAGCGCCTGCTCGACGTCGGGTGCGGCTGGGGGTCGCTGCTCTTGCACGCCGCGCAGAACTACGGCGTCGAGGGCGTCGGCGTCACGCTGTCGGACGCCCAGGCCGAGCTGGCCCGGGCGCGGATCGCCCGCGCGGGGCTGAGCGAGCGGGTGGAGATCCGGGTCTGCGATTACCGCGAGGTGACCGACGGGCCGTACGACAAGATCGCGAGCGTCGGCATGTACGAGCACGTCGGGCGCGACCAGCTCGACCGCTATGTGGGCCACCTGCGCGGGCTGCTCCGGCCCGGCGGGCTGTTCCTCAACCACGGCATCGCGCGCCTTCGCCAACGCCCGCGGGGCGAGGACACGTTCATCAGTCGCTACATCTTCCCCGACGGCGAGCTTCATCCGGTGACCGACGTGCTGCGATCGTTGGAGAGCAGCCGCTTCGAGATCCGCGACGTCGAATCGCTGCGCGAGCACTACGTGCTGACGCTCCGAAGGTGGCTCGCGAATCTGGAGGGGCGGCGCGAGGCGGCCATCCGCGAGGTGGGCGAGATGCGCGTCCGCGCCTGGCGGCTGTACCTGCTCGGCTCGGCCGACGCGTTTGCCACCGGCGAGATCAGCGTATTCCAGGTGCTGAGCGCGCGGGACGGCGCCCCGCCCGGGCTGCCGTTGGCTCGCCGCGCGCTACTGGCCTGATCCGAATCAGCCGCCTCGGGACTTACTTGCGACTGTCGACGGCGCGCTGGAGCTGCGCCTTGTTCATGCTCGAGCGCCCCTCGACGCCGAGCCGGCGCGCCTCGTTGTAGAGCTGGTCGCGCGTGCGACCCTTCTCGCGGTTGGTCCCGGAGCGCAGTCCGCCGCGACGCGAGGGCGACATGTCCTGGGTCGACGACCGTGACCGGCTGCGCGACTCGCCGGATTGGGCGCGTTCCTTGTTGACCGTGCGCGCCGCGATCTCCTCCGCGACGCTCTCGCTCGTTCCACGCTCTCGCTGGCTCTCCTTGATGTGTTCGTACTGCCGGGCGCGCTTGGTGCCCTTCTTGATTCCCCGCGGGGGCATTGCGTAGCTCCTTGTCGTGGATGGCGTGAGTGATCTCGCGTTTACCCGACCGCCTATCTGGAAATCATCCGGAACCTGCCGGTACCCAATTTGAGTGAGGGCGTTCCTATGTGGTACGAATTCGTTCCCTGCGTGTTCGAAGATCATCGGTCCCTTGGCAGGAGAGGCCGGTGCGTCGCGCTGGCGCTCGCGCTCGCCGGCCTCTTCGTGTTGACGCAAGCACACGCAGCACTGGCGGCGTGGGCACCCGAGGCCGCCACCTACGGGATCGTCGAGCAGGAGAACGAGCCGGTGACGATGAGCGACGGCACGGTGCTTGAGGCCAACGTCTACTACCCGGCGGTGAACGGTGCGATCGCCCCCGGCCCGTTCCCGGTGCTGCTCACTCAGACGCCGTACGGCAAGGACACGACCGGCGCCGTGGCCGGCGGAGCGACCGGCGAGGACACCTACCTGATCGAGCGCGGCTACATCGACGTGGTGGCCGACGTGCGCGGCACCGGCGACTCGGGCGGCCAGTTCGGTTTCTTCGATCCCGCCCAGCAGCAGGACGGTGCGACGCTCGTGCGCTGGGCCGCTCAGCTCCCCCACTCGGACGGCAAAGTCGGCCTGTACGGCGCTTCCTACCTCGGCATCAACCAGCTGCTCACCGTCGGGCAGCTGGGTCCGAACTCGCCGGTCAAGGCGATCTTCCCGATCGTCTCGGCCAACGACCTGTATCGCGACACCGCGTTCGACGGCGGCCTGCTCAACATCGAGTTCGGGTCCCTCTATGTCGGTCTCACCGGCTCGCTCAACGAGGTCAACCCGGTAGCCGAGAATCCGGAGGACCCGCTCGACACGCTCGAGGTCGAGCTTCAGCACACGGCTGACCTGGCCAGCTTCGACCTTCCGCTCCTGCTCGACACGACGTTCGACGGCGACCAGGCCTTCGACGGGACCTACTGGCAGGCGCGCAGCCCGATCTCGGCGCTCGAGCAAGTCGTGCGCGACGGCGTACCCGCGTATCTGGTCGGGGGCTGGTACGACCTCTTCCAGCGCGGCGAGCCACTCAACTTCTCGGGCCTTCAGAACGCCCTCGCGGGCCGCTCGATCTACGCCCCGATGTCGCCCTCGCAGACGCCGAGCGGCCGCTACCAGTTGATGATGGGGCCGTGGTACCACCTGACGGCGGCCAGCCAGGACTTCGACCCAACCATGCTGGCCTGGTTCGACCGCTGGCTGAAGAATGAGCCGACTGGGATCGACCAGACCTCGACGCCGGCCCACCTGTACCTGCTCGGGGCGAACAAATACGTCGATCAGAGCGAGTGGCCGCCGGCCGCCCTGAAACCCACGACCTGGTATCTCGGCGCGGGGCCATCAGGCAGCGGAGCCCCCTCGCAGAACGACGGCGCGCTCAGCCAGACCGCACCCACGGCGCCGACCGGAGCCGACCAGGTGCTGTGGCTGGGTGCGAACGCTCCGTGCTCACGCGAGCTCGACCAGTGGAGCATGGGCGCGTTCGAGGATGTGACGGACCCGTCGAACCCGAACGCCGACCCGTGCGCCGACAACGACGCGGCGACCGAGACGGGACCGGGCGCGCTGACGTACACGACGGCACCGTTCAGCCAGGCCACGGTTCTCGGCGGCCCGGTCGACGCGACGATCTACGCCACCTCGACGACACCCGACACCGAGCTCGTGGCCACGCTCGAGGACGTCGCGCCCGACGGCACCGCGACGCCGATCACCACCGGCGCGCTGCTCGGCTCGCTGCGGGCGGTCGACGAGTCGCGCAGCTGGACGACGCCGGACGGCAAGCTGCTCTTGCCCTACCACCCGTACACGGCGCAGTCCAAGCAGGCGGTGCCGACCGGGACGGTCACGCGCTTCGATATCGAGATCCGGCCGACCTTCGCTCAGATCGCCGCCGGCGACCGGCTGCGGCTGACGCTGACCACGTCGGATCTGCCGGCGCTGATCCCGACCGCCCCCGATGCGGCCAACCTCGCCGGCGGCGTCTACCAGGTGCAGCGCAACAGCACTGCGGCTTCCTACCTGGAGGTGCTGAGCGCGCCGACCTCGGCGGTGGCTCCGTAACGAGCCGGGTAATCGCCTACGGCTCGAGCGGCGACTGATCGGGCGGTACGCCGCGACCGTAGTCGGGATCCTGCGAGCTGTACGGCGCGTCCTCGCCGCGCACGTCGCGGTAGCGACGGTCGAACAGCTCGAGCACCTCGGTCACGTCGCTCGGCCCGTGCAGGTCGTGGCTGACTCCCGACGATTCGGGGCTGCCCGACTCCTCGGCCGGCTCGGCGTCTCCGTGCTCGATCAGCTCGTCGGCCTCGGATTCGAGGAACGGAAGCTCGGCTACGCCGCGATCGGGATAGAGAAGGCCGAGCTCGGAGTGCTCGTACCGGACCACCGCCGCGCCGTCCTCACGGCGCGAGATGTGCACGCCGGGCCAGGTCGCCAGCTCGTTGGCGACCTCGTCGACGACGGCATCCCAGTGGCTCACACGCCGATCGTATCTGTTGCGGGCCGCCAACCTATGGCCGGCGCGATCTCGCGGGCGATCGTCTCGAGCATCCGGGCGTTGTACTCGACGCCGAGCTGGTTGGGCACGGTCAGGAGCAGCGTGTCGGCGGCCTGGACGCCGGCGTCGCGTGCGAGCTCCTGTGCGATCACGTCGGGGTCGCCGGTGTAGGTTCGTCCGAACCGGGCCAGGGCGCCGTCCAGATACCCGATCTGGTCCTGATCCTGACCGGCGCGGGCGCCGAAGAACTGCCGGTCCTCGTCGGTTACGACCGGAATCACGCTGCGGCTCACCGACACGCGCGGCTCGCGCTCCCAGCCGGCCGCCGCCCAGGCGTCGCGGAACAGCGCGATCTGCTCGGCCTGGAGCTCGTCGAAGGGAACGCCGGTGTCCTCGAGGAGCAGGGTCGAGCTCATCAGGTTCATCCCCTGCTCGCCGGCCCAGCGCGCGCTCTCCCGCGTGCCGGAGCCCCACCAGATCCGCTCGCTCAACCCCGGAGACTGAGGCTGCACGGCGAGCAGGCCGGCGGCGCCGGTCATCTCGGGGTCGGCCTGGACGACGCCGTCACCCGCGATCGCCTTCCGGAACAGGGCGGTCTTCTCGCGGGCGAGATCGGAGTCGCTTGCGCCCTCGGGCGGCGCGTAGCCGAAGGCGTGCGCGCCGTTCAGCGCGGGCTCGGGCGAGCCACGGCTTATCCCGAGCGCAAGACGGCCGCCCGCGATCAGGTCGGCCGCGGCGGCATCCTCGGCCATGTACAGGGGGTTCTCATAGCGCATGTCGATGACCGCCGTCCCGATCTCGATGCGGGACGTGCGGGCGCCGATCGCCGCGAGCAGGGGGAACGGCGAGGCGAGCTGACGGGCGAAGTGGTGAACGCGGACGAAGGCGCCGTCGATGCCGAGTGCCTCGGCCGCCTCGGCCAGCTCGATCGTCTGGCGATGCGCGTCGGCCGCGGTGCGCGTCCGCGACCACGGCGCGTTCTGCCAGTGCCCGAAGGAGAGGAACCCGATGCGCTTCACAAAGTGAAGTATAGGAAGGGCTTCGTCGGCAGCGCCCGGCGGTCGCGCCTTGGTCGCGCTACGCGGTCGCCGCTTGGGCCTGGATCAGGAGCCGCTGGTAGTCGGAGGCGGCCAGCTCCTCGCGGTCGAGCGCCGCGCAGTAATCGTCGAAGGCGATCTCTCGCCAGGGCGAAGGCGCCATCAGCCATTCGCGGTACGCGGCGTGCACGGCCACGCTCTGCTCGCGCCAGGTGACGTACCCATCCATGACGGCATCGATCAGCTTCGAGAACGGCAGGGTGACGGTAGAACGGCTGCGCTTCATGACGATCAACTCCAGCGGGCGGTTGGCGAGAACGGCATCGCTTTGTTAGACGCCAGCAAGACCTATTCCATTCCAGGGCCGAGCCACCTCGCGCGTACACGACGTACATAACCGTCATGCGGCGACTCGACGACGAGGGTCTCTTGGATCGCCGGCGCAGCGGCCGCCAGGACATCTACGCGGCGGCCCTCACGCACGAGCAGTATC
>DATBYI010000210.1:0-11738 GCA_036513815.1 Solirubrobacteraceae bacterium | reverse complement strand
CGGCGAGATGATCACCGCCTGGGCGGGATTGCGGCGCCGGCGCCGGCGCCGCGAGGCCACCATCGCGCTGAGCGCGGCCAGCAGAGCGACAAACCCGGCCACGGCTGGATTCTCTCAGCCTCAGCGCGCCAGGGCTTCGAGTGCCACCGAAGCGCCCGCCTCGAGTTTGCCCTGGCCGGCGGGGATCAACGCGAGCGCGTCGGCGCCAAGCAGCGAGGTCACGATGTGGGACCCCTGGGGGCCGGTCGGGAGTGCGACGAGCTGGCCGTTCTGGCGCTCGAGGCGGACGCGGACCGCCTGCTCGCGATCGGGATTGCGCTGCACGGCGGTGCCCAGGACGGCGTCCGTGTAGAGGGGACGCTCGGGTGCCCGGCCCTGGAGGCGTGCGAGGGCAGGGGCGACGAACAGCCCGAAGGTGACGACCGCCGAGACCGGGTTGCCCGGAAGCCCGAACACGAGCGTCTGCCCGCGCCGGCCGAACCAGGTGGGCTTGCCGGGCTGGAGCGCCACTCGCCAGAAGATCTCCTCCACGCCGAGGTCGGCGAGCGCGGGCTTCACGTGGTCATGAGGTCCGACCGACACGCCGCCCGAGACGATCACGACGTCCGCCTCCTCGAGTGCGGCCGCGAGGCCCCTCTCCGTGGCCGCACGGTCGTCGGGGAGCCGGCCCGGTGGCGGGCACACGGCGCCCTGGTGCTCGGCCAGCGCGACGAGCATTGGTCCGTTGGAGTTGTGGATCTCGCCGGGGCCGAGCGGCTCGCCGGGCGCCTTCAGCTCGTCGCCCGTGCTGAGCACCCGGACCTGGGGGCGCCTGGCCACGGTCAGCTCGGCGGCGCCGGCGGACACGGCCGCGCCCAGCTCGGGGGCGCCGAGCACGGTCCCGGCCTTCATGACGGTCGTGCCCGCCCGCATGTCCTCCCCGCGGCCGCGGACGTGATCGCCGTCGCTCGTCGCGATGCGGGTGACGATCGTGCCGTTCTGGCTAGCGACGTTCTCCTGAGGGATGACCGCGGTGGCGCCGGCTGGGATCGCGCCGCCCGTCGAGATGCGAATCGCCTCACCATCGGTCAGGGCGTGGCTCGTGGGGAGGCCGGCCCGGGACTCGGCGGCGATGGTCAGGGTCCGACCGGCGGGGCCCGACATCAGCGCGTAGCCGTCCATGGCCGAGCACGGGAACGGCGGCACGTCGCCCACGGCGACGAGGTCGGCGGCGAGCACGCGGTCGCGCGCGTCGGGGATCGGGACCGACTCGCTCCCGAGCCGCTCGGTGGCGGCCAAGATGAGATCGCGGGCGTGCGCGATTGTGATGAGGTCCTTCATGCGTTCATTCTCCACGAACCGGTGGACCGGCCGGCTCCGATCCAGGATGGATAGCCCGCTGATTGAAGTGGGACGACTGCAATAGGTGGTAAAAGAGGCCCGATGGAGCGGGGAGTGCCACGACGTCGACGACCACGGCCGGTCCCAGATGCAGGGGTAGAAGCGCTGCTGCTGCGCAGCGACGAGCTGGCCAAGGGCTGGTTGCTGGCTCTGGTCGAGGACGCGCCGCTCGAGCTGGCCGCCACGATTCTGGCCGGCGAGGTGGCCCGGGACGGCCCACGGATCTGCGACGCGGTCGTTCGCGCGATCGCTGACGAGTCCGACCTGCGGCGGATCGAGCGCGAGGGAGTGCTCGAGCCCCTGGCCTCGCGCGTCGGGGAGATGGCGGGAGCGGACAGCGCGGAGACAGCTGCCCATGCCGTCGAGACGCTGAGGGACGTCGTCTGGAGCGCGTTGCGTAGCGAGCTTTCGCGGGAGGAGCCCGAGCTGCTGGCCGACGCCGCCGAGCGCCTGTCCCTCGTCGTCGAGCTGGTTCGCGGCGCGGTCCTGCGCCGGCGGGACGAGAGCGTCGTGCCTGGGGGGCCCCCGGGACGTGTCGCGCCGCTTCGCGTCGCGTCCGAACCTCCCACCCCTTCTGTCCCCGTCCACGAACGGCGAGGCTCGGCCGGCTCGGCCGAGCTCAGCCGGGAGGGAGGTCCCGCGCCGGGGCTTGTAGGCACGGAGCGACCATGGGAGGCAGCCGGTGGCGCGGCTCCGGGGGGGAGGTTCGCCGCAGGTGGGGCGCCGCACGGCGAGCGGGAAGAAGAGCGAGGTGACGGTGGGGAAGAGTCCGAGCCCAACGTGTTGTGGGTCGGCGCGCTGCGCGACGAGATCGTCCGGGCCGGCCGCGCGCGCGTGCCGCTTTCGCTGCTGCTGGTCGAGCTCGAGGAGGCCGAGAAGATGCTCGCGGTCGAGCCCTACGCCCAGGCCAGCGCCACCTTCGGCCGCTTCGCCCAGGCCGTCCGTGGCTCGGTCCGCCGGCGCGACGTACTCGCCTGCGAGACCGACAGCCGGGCCTGGATCATCGCCCGCGACACCGGACGAGCGGGGGCTCAGGCGCTCGGCTCGAGGATCACCGCGACCGTGCCGGCGGAGGGGTCGTGGCGCGGGGCGCCGATGACGGTGAGCGTCGGGGTGGCGGTGCTGGGCGAGGACGGGCACAACGCCGCGGCACTCATCGAAGCCGCCGAGCAGACGCGGTTCGCCGCGGAGGCGAGCGGGATCGGGATCGTCCCCGGCGAGCCGGGGGATGACGGACCCGAGCCGCCGCCGCCGAGTCTCGTCAGCTGAGGGGCCGGCGCGGCTTGCCGCGGCTCCCGGCTCATGGGGGCCCACTCCGCGGACTGCCGCGGCGCTACTGCGCCCGGCGGGGCGCGGCGCTACTGCGCCCGACACGGGGCGGCGCTACTGCGCCCGACGGGGCGCGGCGCTACTGCGCCCGACTGGGCGCGGCGCTACTGCGCGGACGGGACGGTGCCGGTGGTCGATGTCCCGCCGGCGGTGGACGTCGCCGAGGAGAGGGCGGCGGCGCCGATCGTCGCGGTGCCGAGCATCCCAAGCGCGCGGCCCGTGGCCATGGTCAGATCCCAGTTCGCGCCGTGGGCGTACGGCCCGCGGTCGATCACCGGCACCGTCAGCACGCTGCCCTCGTAGTAGAGCTGCACCTCGGTGCCGCAGGGGAGCGTCCGGTTGGCCACGCCGATCGTGCGGCGCCTCAGGATCACCCCGCACGCCGTCCGGTGTCCCCAGAAACCGGGGCCGTAGAGCGTGGCGATCGAGCGGCGATACACCGTGACCGACACCGACGGGGGTGCGGCGGTGGCGCTCGACGCCTGGCTCCCCTGGAGCAGGGCGCGGATCGCCACCTGCCCCGGGTGGGCCGTTTTCCAGGACGCTGCGAACGAGCCGTTTGACCGCGGGTGGACGACGGCCACCGCCGTCCAGGACGATTGGGCGCCCGCTCCGCCGGCGGGAAGCTGGTCGATCTCGACGGCGTCGCCGGCATCGGCCGCGGGCACGCTGCCGGTCACGGAGACGCCGCTGCGCATGAAGGCGGCGGCGTTCGTCTGGAGGGTGATCCCGTCGCCGGTGGCGCTGACCGTCAGGTTGCCCGGCTGGGCGGTGGGAGTTGGGGCGGAGGAGGTGCCGCTCGAGGCGCCGGCGGAGCCCATCGAGGCGCCCCCCGAGCCGGCTGCGGCGAGCGCCGGCACAGCCAGCACGCCGGCACCGGCGGCCAGCAGCGAGGCTACATAACGGTTAACGCGTGCTCGCACGAGCAGATCTCGTTCCTCTCCGGTCCTCTTCGGTTGTGCCTACGGGGTGAGCTGACGGGCTCGCGCCTTTAGAGCGCTACGGACCTTTGCGGGACCGATTCGCCCCTGCGGATCCTGAGATCCGCAAGTGGTTCCCCCGCCGATCGTCCGCGGACGGACGACCGCTCGGCATGAACGGCGGGCATTCTAACCACGTTGTCCGGATGGCGTGGCCGGCGGGCTGGTCCGGACTGGCGAGCGGGTGGCCGGGTCGGGGTGGCCGGGTCGGGTTGCCGGCCAGCCGCTTGCCGCCTCCGACGGTGGCCACGTACGGCCTCCATCGGCCAGACGCGCGCGGCCCCCATCGGCCAGACGCGCGTGGGGATCCATCGGCCAGGCGCGCCGGGGATCTATCGGCCAGGCGCGCCGGGCATCCATGTAAAACGCAGCAAAGTCCCCTCCTCCGCGCAACCGTGGCCACATAAGCATTCCCCACATGCTTATGTGGCCACCGCGCTGGCGGCCAGGGCGGTTTGGCACGTTTTGCAGGGGGAAGCCCGGTTGACGGCCGGGGTTCGGCGCCGGTTTGGCGTCAGGGGCGGGGCAACCGCGCCACCGCGTTGCGCAGCGCCCGGGCGCTCGCGGTCAGACCGATCTCGGCCAGCTCGGCCGCGGCCTGGGCGGCGGTCCCGAGGATGCGCCGGCTCCCCGGCTCCTCGGGCCGAGGCGCGTCGGACATCGGCGGGACGCCGGGAGGCTGGGCCGGCTGGCGCAGGCGCTCGGGCCGGCGCCGGGTGGCACCCGGCGGCGCGTCGACGATCTGGGCCTTGGCGCCGGCGGAGCGGGCCGTGGCCTCGGAGGTGCGTGCGGTGGCGCCGGCGGAGCGGCCGGTGGCCTCGGAGGTGCGAGCGGTGGCGCCCGTCTGCGCTGCCGCTTTGCGTCGCGCCGCGGGCGTCCGCTTGGCCGTCGTCGAGCGGCCGCCTCTTGCCGGCGTCGAGCGCGGCTTAGCGGGTGATTCGGTCCGCTCGGCCGACGATCCCTGCGTCGCCGCTGGGGCGGCGCGCTTGTCGCTGCGGCGGTGGGGTCGACGGCGCGGGAGCGCGCCGAGGACGTCTGACGGGCGGTCGGTGCTCACGGACTACATCATGGCGTACGCACGAGTTCGCCGTAGTACGGGAAGGCGGAATTGGACAATGCGCCGCCGGTCTTAGGAAAATCCGAACTACGGTTGAAACTGTGCTGAGCAATCCGCGTATACGTATTGACTCAGCGGTGGACGAGCGCGCCCAGCTCGGAAGCCCACCATTCGTTGACTTCAAAAAGTATAGCGACTAGACTTGGGTCGCATGTTTAGATAGCGGGCGTGCGCGCTTAGCCGCGTCGCTCGTGGGCCATCCTCTCACTCTTCCAGGCCGGCCTTGTCCAGGCGCCGGCGGGTACGACGGGAAACGGAATCAGATGTCAGTAGCGGACCTGCAGGAACTAGAAGAGATCAAGGGCCTCGTCACCCGTGGCCAGCAGCTTGGTGTCCTGACCTACGCAGAGATCTCGGGCGCGGTTTCGGAGCTCGACCTCGACGAGGCGGATGTCGAGGAGCTTCACGGCTTCCTCGAGCGCGCCGAAATCGAGCTAGTCGAGGAGCTGGACCCGGCGATCGCCGCGGCCGACCTCGAGCGCGCGCCCGACAAGCGTGGCCGGCGCAAGCCCAAGACGGCTCTCGACCTCAAGCCGGACATGACCACGGACTCCCTTCAGCTGTTCCTGAAGGACATCGGCAAGGTCCGGCTGCTCACCGCCCAGGAAGAGGTCGACCTGGCCAAGCGGATCGAGCGCGGCGACCTCGACGCCAAGCAGAAGATGGTCGAGTCGAACCTGCGACTCGTCGTCTCCATCGCCAAGAACTACCGCAACCAGGGCCTGCCGTTCCTGGACCTGATCCAGGAGGGAACGCTGGGGCTCGTTCGCGCGGCCGAGAAGTTCGACTACCGCAAGGGGTTCAAGTTCTCCACCTACGCGACGTGGTGGATCCGCCAGGCGATCGCTCGCGCGCTCGCCGACAAGGCGCGGACGATCCGCATCCCGGTCCACGTGGTCGAGAAGCTCAACAAGATCGGGCGGGCCGAGCGCAAGCTCGTGACCGAGCTCGGTCGCGAGCCGACCGCCGAAGAGATCGCCGAGGTGACGGGGATCGAGCCGGAGGAGGTCGAGTCGATCAAGCGCTCGGCCCAGGCTCCCGTCAGCCTCGAGAAGCCGGTCGGCGACGAGGAGGAGTCCGAGTTCGGGCAGTTCATCGCCGACGAGCGCGCCGAGTCGCCATATGAGCGGGCGGCCGAGATCCTCACCAAGGAGGCGCTCCGCGAGGCGCTCGAGAACCTGAGCTACCGCGAGCGCCGCGTGCTCGAGCTGCGCTACGGGCTCGGTGGTGAGCACCCGCGGACGCTCGACGAGGTCGGCCGGACCTTCAACGTCACGCGCGAGCGGATCCGCCAAATCGAAAACCAGTCGCTGAAGAAGCTGCAGTCTCTCGCCGAAGCGCAGAAGCTCCGCGACGTCGCCTAGGCCCAGTTCCAGTCTGGTAGGGCGTCCACGGCGCGCCGTGGACGCTCAAGCCAGCGTGCCTGTAGGTCGATTTCATGAGGGATGTTCGATCTCCACGAGGCGCTTCGCTACGTCGTTGACAACGAGGGCTCGGATCTGCACGTCAAGGTGCCGGCGCGCCCGATGGCGCGCTTCCGGGGTCAGCTCGAGCCGCTCGAGCAGTATCCGGACCCGCTGACGCCGGCCGACACCGAGGAGGTGCTCGGCGTCATGCTCGCCAACCACGCCGACAAGCTGGCGGCGTTCGAGCGCGACCACGAGATCGACTTCTCCTACACGGTGCCCGACCTGGCGCGCTTCCGCGTCAACGCGTTCCGTCAGCGCGGCTCGGTCTCGATCGTCGCCCGCGTGATCCCGTTCACGGTGCGGACGATCCACGAGCTCGGGCTCCCGCCGGCGCTCGAGCAGATCGCGGAGGAGGAGCGCGGCCTGATCCTGCTCACCGGGACGACCGGCTCGGGCAAGTCGACGACGCTCGCGGCGATCATCAACTACATCAACGAGACCAAGGCGCGGCACATCGTCACGATCGAGGACCCAATCGAGTACCTGCACCGCGACCGGCGCTCGATCATCAACCAGCGCGAGGTCGGCATGGACACCGAGTCGTTCAGCCGCGCCATGCGCCGGGTGCTGCGCCAGGACCCCGACGTGATCCTGATCGGCGAGATGCGCGACGAGGAGACCGTGCGGACCGCGCTGTCGGCCGCCGAGACCGGCCACCTCGTGCTCTCGACCGTCCACACGCTCGACGCGGCGGAGAGCGTCAACCGCATCATCGACTTCTTCCAGCCCCACGAGCAGGTCCAGGCGCGCGCGATGCTCGCCGGCACGCTCAAGGCGGTCGTCTCCCAGCGGCTCGTGCGGACCGCCGACCACACGGCTCGGGTCGCCGTCTGCGAGATCCTGCGCATGACCGGCCGGGCGCGCGACATGGTCCTCGATCCCGACCAGACCGACCGGCTGCGTGAGGTCATCGCCGAGGGCGAGTACTACGGGATGCAGACCTTCGATCAGGCCCTGCTCAAGCACTTCCAGTCGGGTCGGGTGTCGGTCGAGGACGCTCTGGCCGCGGCCTCGAGCCCCCACGACTTCAAGCTCCTGGTGGCCGGCGAGGGCCGGACCGCCACCTCGATGGCGGACCTGAACGGTGGTCGCGATCCCCACGAGCACGCGCCGCCGGCCGAAGCCCCGGCGCCGGCCGAACCAGCGCCGGTGGCTCATGCTCCGGCACCGCCGGAGCCCGTCGCGCCGGCTTACTCCCCGGCGCCCGCCGGTGGGCTTCCGGCGCCCGCGCACAACCCGTCGCCGGCCAACGGGCGCGTGTCGTCGCCCCCGCCGGGCATGCTCGGCTAACCGCGCCGCGCGGCGCGGCGCTGCGCCCCGTCGGTCACTTCTCTTACCCACGCGCACCTCGCCGCGGGTATAGGCTTCCGCGCGCTGCAACAAGGCGTCAAGGCGTGGGGAAGAAAAAGGAGGAGCATGGTGCGTAGCACTCGACGAGTGGTGGGCGGGTTTGGCGTACTGGCGCTGGTGATCGCGCTCTGCCAGCTGGCGGGGTCGGCAGCGGCGACGGCACAGAGTCAGGCCGTCACGCAGCGCGTGATCGTCATCTTCAAGAACCAGGAGACGGGTCTGCCCGCGACGCGCGCGGACATCAACGCCCGCAGGAACGCGATCGCGTTGAACCAGGCGCCGGTCAAGAATCAGCTCACCTCGTCGGGAGCGCAGAGCGTCCATTCCTTCTCGGTCATCAACGCCGTCTCCGCGACGGTCTCCCCCGGCGAGGAATCGCAGCTGAAGTCGAACTCGGCGGTCAGCCAGGTAGTGCCCGATCAGATCATCCAGCTGGCGCCGCCGGCGAGCACTGGACAGGCGAGCACGGGCGCGAGCGGGGCCGGAACTTCGCCCCTGCCCGGGGCCTGCGCACCTCCCGGCCAGGTCCAGCTCAACCCGCAGGCGCTCGAGACGATCCACGCCGACTCGCAGACCCCAGGCGCCAAGACCGCAAGGTCGCTCGGCCTGACGGGCTCGGGCGTCACGGTCGGATTCATCGCCGACGGTCTCGATCCCAACAACCAGGACTTCATCCGTGCCAACGGTCAGCACGTGATCATCGACTACAAGGACTTCAGCGGTGAGGGAACGAACGTCCCGACCGGCGGCGAGGAGGCATTCGGCGACGCCAGCTCGATCGCCGCACAGGGCCTGCATACATACAACGTGCAGGGCTACAGCGCGCTGGGACCGAACCGCCAGTGCCTGATCCGCGTCGAGGGCGTGGCCCCCGGGGCCAGCGTCGTCGCGCTCGACATCTTCGGAGCCGAGGACGCGGCCTACAACTCGGAGTTCCTGAACGCGATCGACTACGCGGTCGCGACTGACCACGTCAACGTGCTCAACGAGTCGCTGGGGAACAACTACTACCCCGACGACCAGGCGAGCCTCGACCTGATCAAGCAGGCCAACGACAACGCAGTCGCGGCCGGGACGACCGTCACGGTCTCCAGTGGCGACGCCGGCGTGACCAGCACAATCGGCACACCCGGCACCGACCCGAACGTGATCTCGGCGGGCGCCACGACGACCTACCGGATCGACGGCCAGGATGGCTACGGTGGGGCGGCGTTCCCCGGTGTCAACGGCTGGCTCGACAACAACATCAGCTCGTTCAGCTCCGGCGGCTTCGAACAAAGTGGGCGGACACTCGACGTGGTCGCTCCGGGCGAGCTCAACTGGGCGCTGTGCTCAACCAACACGAAGATGTATGACGAGTGCACGAGCCTCGCGGGCAACCCGACTCCGGTCCTCGCGTTCGGAGGCACGAGCGAATCGGCGCCGCTGACGGCGGGCGTGGCGGCCCTGGTTATCCAGGCCTACCGCAACACCCACGGTGGCGCCACGCCGTCACCGACGGTGGTCAAGCAGATCATCACCAGCACCGCCGATGACATCGGCGCCCCCGCCGAGCAGCAGGGCACCGGCCTCATCAACGCCTACAAGGCCGGTCTCGCGGCCGAGTCCTACGGTCAGCCGTCGAAGGCGGCGAACGGGACGCCCGACACGCTGCTGACCGGTACCGACCAGCTGAACGGCTCCGGGCTGCCCGGTTCTCGTCAGACGCTGACCGACACCGTCACCAACAACGGCGCCAAGGCCGAGACGGTCTCGCTGTCGACGAGGGCGATCGGCACGTACCGGTCGCTCAAGGCGGGGACGGTCACGCTCAGCGACACCGCGAGCCCGCACATCACCGACTGGCAGGGCGTCAACGACAACTACGAGCCGTTCACGTTCAATGTCCCGGCGGGGCAGGATCGGCTCAACGTCTCGGCGGCGTTCCAGAACGCCGGCAACAACCTGACCGATCCGTCGCTGCACGCGCGGGTCCGGATCACGCTGATCGACCCCCAGGGGCGGCTCGCGGAGTACTCCGTCCCGCAGGGCGACGGCAACTACGGCGATGTCCAGATCACCGAGCCCATCGCGGGCCGGTGGACCGCGTACATCTACAGCCGTGATTCCAAGGACGGCGGCACCACCGGTCCGGTGGTGGTCGGGGCGAGCTCGGCGCGCTACACGAGCTTCGGCTCCGTGTCGCCGTCGAGCGTGAGGCTGGCGCCGGGGCAGACCGCCCAGGTCAGGCTCACCGTCTCCACGCCGAGCCAGCCGGGCGATGCCGCAGGCTCGATCCTGCTCTCGAGCGGTGGAAAGCCGCAGAGCACGATCGCGGTCACCCTCCGGAGCCTGATCCCAACCGGCCACGCCGTGTTCAACGGTGTGTTGACGGGCGGCAACGGCCGGGAGTTCCAGGCCGGCCAGGCGTTCTACTACCAGATCAACATCCCGGCCGGACGACCGGAACTGAATGCGACGATCACGTTGGCGGACAACCCGAACAACGTGTTCGACGCGTGGCTGATCAGCCCGTCGGGGCAGGCGCAGGCGTTCGCGGAGAACACCGTCCCGATCTCGAACCCGGCGACGAATGAGCTCGGCACTCAGCTGCACGTGCTCTCGCCGCAATCCGGAACGTGGACCCTGGACGTGCTGTTCGCGCCTCAGGTGTCCGGGATGGCGCTGTCGGAGCCGTTCACGGTGACGACCAATGAGGATGCCGTTCCGGTTCAGTCGACCGTGCCGAACTCCCCGTCGGTCAAGCTGACGGGTGGCCAGGCGCACACCTTCGGGGTCACGATCAGCAACAACGGACCCGACACGGAGGTGTACTTCCTCGACGCCAGGCAGCCGACGAGCACTACGGAGTCGCTGGCCCCGACCGCTGGGACCACGAACACCGTTCAGGAGCCGGCCAGCCAGTTCTCCTCGAACCCGTTGACGGTGTATCTGGTGCCGTCGCACACGACGACGCTGCAAGGCGAGGCGAGCACGTCGGGTCCGCAGCCGATCCAGTTCGACATGGGCGGACCGGCGGGCGATCCGGACGTGGGCTCGACCTCCGGCAGCCTGGTCGGTGCAACGTTCTCGGCCAACCCGGTCGAGCAGGGGCTCTGGGACATCGCGCCGGTTGAGTCCGGTGCGTTCGGCCCCATCGGCGGCCCGAGCGAGACCGCGACGGACTCGCTGTCGGCGACGACGGCGGCGTTCGACACGGACGTCAGCTCGCCCACCGGCGACCTGTGGCAGAGCGCCGCGAACCCGAGCGCGCCGTTCGACCCGGTGGTCGTGAACCCGGGTCAGAGCGTGACGATCCCGGTCACGATCACGCCGAGCGGTCCGGCGGGCTCGACCGAGAGTGGCACGCTGTACGTGGATGACTCGTACTTCTTCCTGTACGAGTTCTTCAACGGGACCAACGGCAACGACGTCGCCGCTGTCCCCTACACGTACACGGTCAAGTAAGTAGCGCGTATGGGGGCTGCCGCCGGGCAGCCCCCATACTTCAGTTGGTGAAGCATTGCGCTAAACTCGGGTAGAGATGGCCTCAAATGACGCATGTCCGGTTTGCCGGACCGCCGAGATCGTGTGTGGCAAATGGACGCTGCTGGTCATTCGTGATCTAGCCGAGGGCCGCTCCCGGTTCTGCGAGCTGGAGCGCTCTCTGGCGGGGATCAGTCCGCGCACGCTGTCGCTCCGGCTGCGCGCGCTGGAAGAGGAAGGAATCGTCGAACGCCAGACGTTCCCCGAGGTCCCGCCCCGCGTCGAGTACGCCCTCACCGACAAGGGCCGCGCGCTCGTGCCGCTGATCGAGGACATGCGCGCCTACGGCCGGCAGTGGCTGGGGGGCGACTGCGCCGAGCCGCTCGAGGCGAGCGAGCCGGTCGATGATCGCGAACCCGCGATCGCGGCCGTCTGACCGCGACGCATGCGGATCGCCGTTGCGGCGGATGAGCTGACCGGAGTGGCGGGCGCGCTGCCCGAGGAGCTGCGCCGGCGCGGCCACGAGCCCATGCTCCACGGCGCCTACTCGGATGCCGAGCGCCCCGACTGGGCATGGGCAAGCGAGGCCGCCGCGCGCGACGTGGCGGACGGCCGCGCCGAGCAGGCGATCGTCGCCTGCTGGACCGG
>DATBYI010000209.1:0-2145 GCA_036513815.1 Solirubrobacteraceae bacterium | reverse complement strand
GAAGCCACTGAGGCCGCATTGAAGTCGTACGCTGGTGGTGTCGTGGACCGGGTTGTGCAGCTGGGCAACGGCGATTACGAGGTCCACATGATCGGTGTCAACTGGCCGCATCACGTGTTCGTCAACCAAGACTTCAAGGTGATTGGCGCCAACGACTAGGTTGACCTGGTCGTACCGCTGCTTGGAGGGCTGGCCGCGACTATGGTCGCGGCCAGCGGCAGTCGGAGTTCGAAGCGTGCACCGTCACCGGGTCGGGAGGTGACGGTCGCGGTGCCGCCGTGGGCCTCTGCGATCGTCTTCACGATTGCCAGCCCGAGCCCGCTGCCCTCGGTGCGCGGCGCCGCGTCGCCGCTGCCGGGCGGGGTACCGCGATAGAAGCGCTCGAACACGTGTGAGAGCTGCTCGGGAGCGATCCCCTGGCCGGAATCGATTACCGCCAAGACGGCCATGCCACCGCGAACACCGACCTCGACCCGGACCGGCGCTCCGGGGGGCGTGTGGACCTGCGCGTTCTCGAGCAGGTTGGCCACGATCTGCCGGAGGCGAGGCTCATCGCCGCTCACGATGACTGGACGACCGGCGTCGACGGTGATCGGTCGCTGCGGCTCCCGCGCCCGGGCATCGTCGACCGCGTCGCGGGCGATCACCGCCAGGTCGGTGCTGGACAGCGCGAGCGGTCGCTCCTCGTCGAGCCGCGCGAGGAGCAGCAAATCGTCGATCAGCCCGCCCATCCGCGTCGCCTCGGATTCGATTCGCGAGATCGACTTATCCAGGTCTTCGGGACGGTGTCTGGCCCCCCGGCGCAGCAGTTCCGCGTAGCCACGGATTGATGTCAGCGGCGTGCGCAACTCGTGCGATGCGCTCGAGACGAACCGTCGCAACTGCGCCTCGGAGCGGTCTCGCCTTGCGAACGCGTCCTCGAGCCGCTCGAGCATTCCGTTAAGCGCGAGCCCGAGCCGGCCGATCTCGCTGCCCTCCTTGGCCGGCGAGAGCCGCACGTCTAGATCCCCCTGCGCGATCCCGCCGGCAATCTCCGACATGCGCTCGAGCGGCCGTAGCCCTCTCCGCAACAGCCAGAACGTGGTCACGGCGAGCACGGCCAGCAGGCCGGCGGCGATCTGCAACTCGATGATGAGAAGACGGTGCAGCGTCGCGTTGACGTCGTCGAGCGAGGCGGCCACGATCAGCACGCCGCCAGACGCCGGCAGCGAACTGACTAGCACCCGGTAGCGCCCCGTTCCGCTCACCGCGGGCGCGTTGAAACGCAGCGTCCGCTCGCGTGACGGCAAGCCCGAAGCGGGCGCCAGAGGGGGATGGAGGACGGTGGGCAGGCGCGGCACTGGGCTTGAGCCACTCAGTGAGGTTGCAGGATGAACGGCGACGACTCGCCCGTCAGCGTCACGGACCTCGACGAACGCAACCGGCGGAGCGACCTGGCCCAGGGTCGTCGAGTCGATAGTGCCGTCGTGGGATTGACGCAGACCCCGCCCGACGGAGGCCCGCGTGGCCATCAACTGCTGGTTGACCCGGTCAAGCAAGAAGGAACGCAACGCCAGATACGTCCCGCCTCCGGCAGCGAGCAGACCGACAGCGGTCATCACCAACACGCCCGCCAGCAACCGGGCACGCAGCGACATCAGTCCCGCGGCGCGCGCAGCGTGTAGCCGAACCCTCGCACCGTCTGGATCAGCGGCGGTTCCTCGACGTCGATCTTCCGGCGCAGGTAGCTGATGAACGTCTCGACCACGTTGCCGTCTCCACCGAAGTCGTACTGCCACACGTGATCGAGGATCTGCGCCTTGGACAGCACCCGGCCGGCATTCAGCATCAGAAAACGCAAGAGGCGAAACTCGGTCGGGGTCAGCGAAATCAACCGGGAGCCCCGGGAGACCTCCAGCCGGTCCTCATCGAGCACCAGGTCGGCATACCGAAGCACCCCGGACTCCTCGCGCCGCGTTGCGAGATGGTTGCGCCGCACCATGGCCCGAACCCGAGCAACCAGCTCATCCAGACTGAACGGCTTGGCGATGTAGTCATCGCCGCCGACCGTCAGCCCCGCGATCTTGTCCTCGACCGCGTCCCTGGCAGTCAGAAAGATCACCGGCATCCAAATGTTCTCCGCCCGCATTCGACGCACGACCTCCA
>DATBYI010000208.1:0-11420 GCA_036513815.1 Solirubrobacteraceae bacterium | reverse complement strand
CGTCGGTGGCGTGGCCGGGGGCGTCGGTGGCGGGGAGCATCGCGGCGCCCATCCTACCAGCCAGTAGAACGTTCTATCTAGTGAGCTGATTCGGTTCACGCACGGGAAGCCCCCCGAGGTCCGGGCGCGTACTGCGCCTGCATAACTCGTCACGCGGGGCGGACCCCGCGGGCCGTGTCGACTTACGCATGCCCCACTTGCGTAGCTCGTCACGGCTCGCGAGCGGCCCCTCAAGTGTCGACTTATGCAGGTCGGCTGGCGCGGGACCTCTTGCATCGCCCCATCCGTAGACGGGACGATGCAAGGCGACCGTGTCCACATCGGCTGAACCGGTACCGGCGACGGCGGCGGAGAGCCTGGCCATCGGTGGTGAGCGCAGGCGCCGACGACCCGGCCGGCCGCGGAGCGAGCAGGCGCTCATCGGTGGCGCGCTGGCCGGGTCGGAGGCGGACCTCGAGCAGCTGTTCCGGCGCTTCTGGCCGCGCGCGTACCGCATCGCGTTCTTGATCGTGCACGACCACGCGGCCGCGGAGGACATCGCGCAGGAGGCGTTCCTGGCGGCGATCCGGCGACTCGACCGGTTCGACCGCCGGCGCCGGTTCGAGCCGTGGCTCGCGACGATCGTCGCCAATCGTGCGATCGACTGGACCCGCGCCCGGGCGTCCCGGCGCGAGCAGACGGGTGACGACGCCTCGGACATCGCGTCGCCTCCCGACCCGCCGATCGGGCGCTACTCGCAGGAGGTGCTCGCGGCGCTCGCGTCCCTGTCGCCCGAGCACCGCGCGGTGATCGTGCTCCGCTACCTGCTCGAGTACAGCCCGGGCGAGATCGCCAAGGCGCTCGATCTCCCGCGCGGCACGGTCAACTCGCGGCTGCGGCGCGGCCTCGACGCGCTGGAGTCCCGGCTCAAGGAGCTCGACCCCCGATGAGGACGAGCGCCAAGCAGGCTCTCCGCGAATTCCGCGCCCCCGACGAGACGGGGGCAGAGGAGCGCGCCTGGACCACGGTTCGCTCGGCCTACCTCGAGCGCGAGCCCGTCCCGGTTCGCCGCCGCCGCGCCCGTCCCGCGATCCGGCTCGCGACCGCGCCAATCGCGGCCCTCCTCATCGCGGGACTGCTGCTCTCCCCCGCCGGCGCCAGCGTACGGCGCTTGATCACCTATGCCCTCGGCGAACGCCGCGCCAGCCCGGCCCTGTCCTCGCTGCCCTCCCCAGGGCGGATCCTCGTCTCAGGCGGCGGCGGAACATGGAGCGTCGCGGCCGACGGCTCGACACGCCACGTCGGCGCCTGGCGTCAGGCGAGTTGGTCCCCCCACGGCCTGTTCCTCGCCGTCTCCTCGGGCGACCGGCTGGCGGCGGTCGACCCGCGGGGCGAGGTCCGCTGGGTCATCGATCGCCCGAGCATCAGCGACCCGCGCTGGTTCTCGCCGAGCGGCTACCGCGTCGCCTACCTGTCGGCGGGCACGCTGCGCGTGATCGCCGGCGACGGGACCGGGGATCACCTGCTGGCGAACGCGGTCGCCGGCGTCGCCCCCGCGTGGCGCCCGGGGCATCCCTACGAGCTCGCCTACGTGACCGACCGGGGCAGCATCGTCGTCCGCGATGCCGATACCGGCCGGCTGCTCTGGAGCACCCCGCCCGGACCACAGGTCCGCGGGCTGATCTGGTCGAGCGACGGACGGCGCCTGTTCGTGGTCTGCGCGCACGCCGGCCGGATCTACACGGGCGGGGGCAGCCTGCGCGCCTGGCTCGATTGGCCAGGGCACACGTCGGCCGGCGACGCGGCGCTCTCGCCCGACGGCCGCACCCTCGCCGTTGTGGTCGACCACGACCAGGTGGTGGCCCTGCCAACCGACATGCGCACGCCCGCGACGCGCCAGCTGCTGACGGGCGCGGGCCTGGGCGACGTCAGCTGGTCCCCCGACGGCCGTTGGCTGCTCGTCTCGTGGCCCGCGGCCGACCAGTGGGTGTTCCTGCGCATGGACGGGCCTCCGCACGTCACCGCGGTGTCGCGGATCAAGCAGCAGTTCTCGAGCGGCGGCGTCGCCGCGCGCGGGTTCCCGCAGCTCGACGGGTGGTGCTGCACCGCCGCCGGACAGGCCGGATGAGGACGCGCATCCGCTGGCCGGCGCTGCTCCTGGCGGCGCTCCTGAGCGCGTGCGGCGGCTCGCACTCGAGCGTCGCGAAGCGCCCGGGGACCGACACCCACACCCACACGGACACGGACACGGACACGCCGACGGTCCTCGCGCGCCCGGCCACGATCGCCGCTCGGGGCGACTACATCCCGCCCCGGGCGAGTCCACCCGAGGCCCTCGTGACCGCCGAGACCGAGAACCGCGTGCTGGTTGTCGAGATCCCGAGTGGCCGGGTGGTCAGGCGGATCCGGGTCGCGCTCGATCCCGAGGACCTCGCCACCGACGGCAACGGAGGCGAGATCGTCGTGGTCAGCTCGGCCGCGGGCAAGGTCACGCTGCTGAACGGCGACACACTCCGTTCTCTCAAGGTGCTGACCGGGTTCACGGCGCCGCACATCGCCGCGATCGCCCCCGACGGGCAGCACGCCTACGTGACCGACGACGCGCGCGGCACGGTAACCGCGATCGATCTCGCCAACCTCCGGGTGACCGACACGATCCACGTGGGCGCAGGCGCCCACCACCTCTGCTTCGACGCGACGAACCAGTTGGCATGGGTCGCCCTCGGCGAGTCGGCTCGCATGCTGGTGCTCCTGAGTACCCGGGACATTGCCCATCCGCGGGTGGTCGGCCATTTCGTGCCCGGGGCGCCGGTCCACGACCTTGCCTGCTCGCCCGACAGCGGCCGGTTCTGGCTGACCTCCGCCATCGGCCCGGATGTCACCCTGGTGGACGGCTTCGATCAGGGAGTCGTGTTCCGCGTGCCGGTCGGCCGCGCGCCGCAGCACGTGGTCCTGCAGGGGCGCTACGCCTACCTCACCAGCGGATATGGCGGCATCATCGAGCAGGTCGACGCGCAGACTGGGCGGATCCTCGCCAAGGCCAGATCCCCCTATGGATCGTTCGAGCTCGCCGCCGACGGCCGCTACGTGGTCACCTCATCCCTCCTGCGCGGAACGCTCGCGATCTACACATCCAGCCTGAGGCTGCTCCGGATCGTGCACCTCGCCCCGGCCACACGCGAGGTGGCGATCGCCGATCCAGCGTGATCAGCCCTTTTTCGGCGGCGCCTGAGGGTGACGCCCACGTGCTAGCTGTTAGCTGCTAAGCTGCTAGCACAGCAAACGTAGAGGGCCGAATGAGCGCCCTTGTCCCGAACCTCCAGGAGACAAAAAATGGCAACGACCACTCAGACCAAGACTGGCGTCCCCTCGTTCGACACCGCTTTCGAGCAGGTCCGCGAGAGCAGCGATCAGGTCCTCGCCGCCGCCCGCAAGGCCGGCAACCTGTATCTCGACACCTACGAGAAGACCGTGGATCGCACCACGGAGCTCCAGCTCAAGCTCGCCGGCCTGACCCAGCAGGAGTGGCTCAAGAGCCTGATCGAGGCGCAGGTCGACGCGACCCGCGAGCTCGCCGGCTCCTACAGCACGACCGCGCGCAGCTTCCTGAAGTAGGCTTTACGACAGCTTTAGCTGCTAAAAGCACCGGTGGTAGTTCCACCGGTGCTTTGTCGTTTTTAAGGTGCTTTGAGGTCATTTCGCCAAGGAGGTCGAACCATGAGCGCTCTTCCGCAATGCCCGCCAGTCCCCTCGCCCGGTCTGGCCTCGGGTCTGCTCGACAGCTGGATCGAGGGCTACGCGAGCACCGTCGACGGGATGGGTCGGATCTGGACGGCGGCACTCGAGCGAGGTCCCGCCGCGCTTAACGTCCCGCGCTGGCTCGCCACCGCGACGGAGCGCCGGAGCCCGTCCTGGACGACGCCGCACGAGATCGTCTTCGAGACGCCGCTGGCTCGTCTGCGCGATTTCTCCACCTCCAAGCGCCGCGTGACACCCACGCTCGTGCTCCCGCCCCAGGCCGGGCACGACTCGTGCATCGTCGACTACTCGGCCGAGCAGAGCCAGATGGGAGCGATCATCGTGGCCGGACTCGAGCGGGCCTACTCGCTCGACTGGGTCGGAGCCACGCGCGAGTCCAGGGACGCCACGATCGAGGACTACGTGGCCGTCGTCGACCGAGCGGTCGAGCATTGCGGTGGGCGCGTCAACCTGATCGGCGACTGCCAGGGTGGCTGGCTGGCCACGATCTACGCCGCGCTGCATCCCGAGCGCGTGAACACGCTGACGATCGCCGGCGCGCCGATTGACTTCCACGCCGGCGAGCCGGTCATTCACGAGGTCATCCGGCGCATGGCGCCCGACGGCAACCTGCGCTTCTACGAGGCGCTTGTGGCCGCGGGCGGCGGGGTCCTGAAGGGCCGCCACATGCTCTCGGGCTTCATCATGATCCAGCCCGCAGCCGAGATCTCGCGTCAGATCGACCTGCTCCTGCACCTCGACGATGACGCCCACGTCGGCCGCTACCGCGAGTTCGAGGACTGGTTCAAGCACACTCAGGACGTCCCGGGCGCCTTCTACCTGTGGATCGTCCGGAACCTGTTCCGCGACAACGCCCTCGTCGCGGGCGCGGTCGAGGTCGGCGGCGAGACGGTCGACCTCGGCCGGATCGACATGCCGCTCAACCTGCTGGCCGGCGCCACCGACCACATCACGCCGCCCGACCAGGTCTTCGCTCTGGCCGACCATGCCTCGACGCCGGCCGCGCTCATCACCCGCCACATGTCGAAGGGCGGTCATCTCGGGCTCTTCATGAGCCACGAGGCGCTGGGCGAGCAATGGCCGCGGGTACTCGCCGAGGTCGTCAAGCACTCCCGTGCGTCACGCCCGGTGAGCGCGGGTAGGAATCGCTAAGGCGCCGCCTCAGGCGCCGCCGATAAGTCGATTCAAGACCCCCAACCAAGGAGGAACCCATGGGCGACAGGACGCAGCGCATCAAGGGCAAGGCCGAGGAGACCAAGGGACGGCTGAAGCGCGAGACCGGCGCGGCGACGGGGCGACAGGGAACCGAGGCCCGCGGCGCCGGTGAAGAGCTCAAGGGCAAGGCCAAGAACGCGGTCGGCAAGGCCCGCAGCGCGGTCAAGAAGTCGACGCGCTAGTACCTGGTTGGCAGATTTCTCGCGCATGGCGCGAGTTTTCTGCCAAGCGTCGGCTACGCGGGGGACCACGCGTCGTCTACGCGCGCGCGATCGACGCGGGATCGACGCCGTCGAGCCGCGTCATCGTCACGCTTGCCTCGAGCGTGGCGCTCGCGCCCCCGCGGTATACGCCCTTGATCGGCGGCACGTCGGCGTAGTGGCGCCCGTGGCCGATCTTGACGTGATCCTCGCCCGCGATCCCCCGGTTGGTCGGGTCGGCGCCGACCCACACCGGCTCGCCGCCGTCCGGCACGGGTAGGAGCGCCTCGAGCCAGGCGTGGGTGTCAACCTCGACCGACTCCTGGCCGTCGGTGTTCCCAGCCGCGAACAGATAACCGGACACGTAGCGGGCCGCGATCCCGTGGTGGCGGAGCAGGGACAGGCCGAGGTGGACGAAGTCCTGGCAGACGCCGGCGCCGCCGTCGAGTAGGTCGCGCACGGTCGAGTCGACGTAGGTGGCTCCCTGCCGGTACTCGAACCGGTCGGGGATCAGCTCGGAGATCAGCATGAGCATCCCGAGCGGCGATTCCGCGGTGGCGGTGGTGGCGAGCAAGTCGGCCATAGTCGCGTGCTCCGGAGCGTCGTCGGTCTGGAGGAGGAACTCCCCGCCGGCCTCGCGATAGGCGGGATCGTCGAGCGCGTCCCAGCCCGTCTGCGGCGGCTCAGCGGCGAGGCGGGTGCTCACCCGTGCACGCACATCGATGATGAGCTGGCGGTGGGGCCGCGACACCTCGAACTCGACCACGTCGGTGCCGAAGTAGTCGGTGTGGCGATGCACTCGCACCTCCGGCGTAAGCCGAACGCTGAATTCGTCGCACCGCTGCCGAGCCGTCGTGGCCGGCTTGACGCGCAGCGCGTTCAGGTTGTCGGCGACGTCGCCGTCGTACTCGTAGCTCGTCAGATAGCGAATCGCGAAGTTCATGGTGAGCGGCTCTTCAATCATGCCGCCACCTACAGATGTACCGCGGCCAACGCGGCCATGGCGAAGTAGCGGTCCCCGATGTCTCGGTCGATCAGCTCGAGCTCTCCCTGTACCCGACCCAGAATCCCGCCTAAACCGAGCCGGCCCTGAGGCGTCCGGCGCTGGAGCTCGAGCTCGGCGATCAGGCGCTCGAGGCGAAGGACGGGTGGCGAGGAGCGCGGATGCGCGTCGGCGTCGACCAGCGCATCGCGCAGGCTCGCCACCGACGACGCGACCGAGCCGGGATACGAGCTCTCGTAGAGCAGGAAACGGACCACCGGAACCACGGTCGGCGCATCCCGCACCGCGCGGCGGTAGGCCTGGGCCCCACCGACCGAGTGCAACAGCGCGATCGCCTCGCTCTCGTGCCCGCTCTCGGCTGAGTCGACCGGAACGGTGACGAGCAGCATGCGCAGGACCATGTCGGCCTGCTCGATCCTCCCGCCAGCCTCGAGAAAGGCTCGCCCGTCGTCGTGGAGCATCGTCCGATCGACGAGGCCCCAGAACAGCGCACAGCGCTCCTTGACCTCCTGGTAGAGCGAGTACGGGCCGGTCTGGAGCGCCGCCGCGAGGTCGTAGCGGCGAAGCGACAGGTAGAACGAGTTGAGCGCTTCCCACATCTCGGTCGAGATGACGTCGCGTAGAGTCCGGCCCCGTTCGCGCGCGCGGGTAACGCAGGAGACGATCGACGCCTGGCTGTGGATGTCCAGCGTGAGGAGCCTCGCGGTCTCGCCGCGCCCGAGTGGCCGGCGCTCCACGGTGGCGGCCTCGAGCGCATCCTCACCGGGCATGGGCGGCTTGCCCCCGATGATCGTGAGCACCGCGTCCCACGTGAGCGAGATGCTCCGTTCGCCCGGGGCGCCGGCGACGTCGGCGTGAAAAGCGCCGTCGAGGGTGCGCGCGGTGTGCTCGGCTCGCGTCAGGTCCCGCCCCAGCCAGAACAGCTCGTGTGCGATCCGGGCCAGCATCAGGGGATCCGGGGCAGCATTAGAAAAGCGGCGGCGCGTGACGGCGGCACCTTTGTTGTTGCTGCTGCTGCGCCTGGCCGTGCCAGCCGCCGTAGCGCACGTCGGGAAGCCGCGGCGGCCGCTGGGACGGGAGCGTGCCGGGGGCGAGGTCGACCGAGGCGCCGTCGTCGAGCACCCACGTGTCCTTTGACCCGCCGCCCTGGGAGGAGTTGACGATCATCGACCCGGGGTCGAGCGCGACGCGGGTCAGGCCGCCGGGAACGATCCGGATCTCCTCCCCGAAGACCGCGAACGGACGCAGATCGACGTGGCGCGGGGCGAGCCGGCCGTCGCCATCCTCGGTCGGGACGGTGGAAAGGTGGACGAGCTCCTGCGCGATGAACCTCTCGGGTCGGGCCTCGATCAGCCGTGCCTGAAGCGCCCGCTGCTCCTGGCTCGCTTGCGGTCCGATGAACACGCCCTTCCCGCCGGACTCGGAGGTCGGTTTGATCACGAGCTCGTGCAGGCGCTCGAGCACGTGCCTGCGCACTCGACTCTCGGTGAGCAGATAGGTGGGGACGTTCTCGAGGATCGGCTCCTCGCTCAGGTAGAAGCGGATCATCTCGGGGACGTAGTGGTAGACGGCCTTGTCGTCGGCCACGCCCGTCCCGATCGCGTTGGCGATCGCCACCGTCCCGGCGCGATAGGCGCGGATCAGCCCGGGCACCCCGAGCAGCGAATCGGGACGAAATTCGAGCGGATCGATGAAGTCGTCGTCGAGCCGCCGGTAGATCGTGTGGACACGCTCGAGGCCACTCGTCGTGCGCATGAAGCAGACCGCGTCGCGCACGACGAGGTCACCCGCCTCGACGAGCTCGATTCCCATCTGTCGCGCCAGGAAGGCATGCTCGAAGTAGGCCGAGTTCATCGGTCCCGGGGTCCAGAGCACGACGGTCGCCTCGTCCGCGTCGACGCCCGGTGCGACCGAGCGGAGCGCGTCGAGGAGCAGCGAGGGATAGTGATCGACGGCCCGGATCCGCTGGCCCTCGAACAGCTCGGGCATCAGCCGCGTCATCGCCAGCCGGTTCTCGATCACGTAGGAGATCCCACTCGGCGTGCGGACGTTGTCCTCGAGCACCCGCCACCGGCCGTCGCCGCCCCGAACGAGGTCGCAGCCCGACACGTGGCAGTAGACGCCACCGGGCGGCCGCACGCCGTGCACCGGCCGCGCGAACTGGGGGCGGCTGACGACGAGGGACCAGGGCACGATTCCGGCCCGCACGATCTCGTGCGCGTGGTAGACGTCGTCGACGAACGCGTTCAGCGCGCGGATCCGCTGGGCCAGCCCGCGTTTGATCGCCGTCCACTCGGCCGCGGTGAGGACGCGAGGGACGAGGTCGAGCGGCCAGGCCCGGTCGCGGCGCTCGCCATCGCCCGTCGGCACCTCGAACGTGATCCCCTGCTGCATGAAGATCGTGTCGCGGCGCCGGCCGGCGGCGCGCAGGCGATCTGACCCCAGGCGGGCCAGGGCGGCGAGGAGGTCCATTGCGTGCGCGAGCGGCGCGCCGTCCGCGCCGACGAGCTCATCGCAGCAGCCCGGCGGAACGTGATAGCCGTCGAGGAGCCCATCGTCTGGGGTGAGCATGATTGGCGAGGTTTATCGGGTCTCGGCGAGGGGTGCTACACCCGCGCGGCCAACCCGCACCGTGCGGGTTTGGCCAGCTGGCGAAAGCGCGGGCCTCACTCCGCGACGTAGTGACGGTCGCCGGCCGGGTCCACCCAGACGCGCAGGACCTTGCGCGTCCGCGGGTCGCGAAAGCGCTCGTTGGTCGGCGTCCAGTCCGCCCCCGGCTTATCGGCCTCGCCGTGCCCGCGCCCCCAGCGCGGCCGGCGCTCGGTCGGCGCCGGCGCGTCCAGGGGTGGCAGACCCGCCAGCGCCTCGGCAGCCTCTTCGCGCGACTGCGCCTCGGCTACCAGCCCGACGCGGCGCTCGAGCTCGGCGACGTCGAGCCGTCCCTCGGCCGCGTGACGCTTGAGCGTCTCGTAGAAAGCCTCGCGATCCGCGTCGCTCAGCAGCACCTAGGCGCGTTCGGTCTTGACGGCCGTTCCGTACGCGACGATCTCGGTGAACTGGCCGCCGATCTCCGAGGAATCAAACCGCACCGCGATGATCGCGTCGGCGCCGAGCAGGCGGGCGTTGTCGGACATCCGGTCGATCGCGTGCCGGCGCGAGTCCTCCAGCAGCTGTGTGTATTCCGACACCTCGCCGCGCCTGAGCGCCCGAAATGACGAGGTGACGCCGCCGACCAGGCCCATGCTCCGGACGACCAGCCCGTAGCAGACGCCGAGGTTCTCGGTGATGCGCGCGCCGGGAAGATCGAGCGCGGTTGTCATCGGCAGATCAGGAGAGGAGAGGGCGTCCCTCATGCGCGAGCAAACTACCACCGCTACCGTTCGACGTTGCGATGCCTGCCCGCCGCGCCTGCTTGCTGCTGTTGCTGCTTGCCTCCGGCGCGCTCGCCGCGTGCGGGTCGAGCTCGAGCACTAATACGAGCACGAGCACCTCGAGCGCCGCTGCCGCCTCGACTACCACGACGTCCCAGTCGATGAGCGCCACCACCCCGGCGAGCGGTCAGTCGCCCGGACCCGAGGGCATCCCGCTCGAGCAGGGCCCACTGCTCGCGCCCGCCTCGACGACGACCCAGGGCGCCACCGTCGACGGGATCCAGTGCGCGCCGATCGAGCAACTCGCCTACCACATCCACTCCCACCTCCAGGTGTACGTGAACGGGCAGACCCGGACGCTTCCGGCGGCGATCGGGCTGATCGGCCCGATCTACGAGCAGACGCAGTACGGGCGGTTCTACGGCGCCCAGAAGTGTTACTACTGGCTGCACACGCACGCCGACGACGGCGTGATCCACGTCGAGTCGCCCACCAAGCGGATCTACACGCTGGGCAACTTCTTCGACGAGTGGCGCCAGCCGCTCACCTCGACACAGGTCGCCACCGCCCACGGGAAGGTCACCGCGTACTTCAACGGCAAGCCGTGGACGCAGAGCCCGCGTTTTATCCCGCTGCTCCCCCACACCTCGATTGACCTCGACGTCGGCGCGCCCGTCGTACCGCCCAAGGTGATCTCCTGGGCGGGCACGAGCCTCTGAGCCGAGACGCCGCCGTCAGACGGGTTCCTGGCTGCGCCGCCGCCGGCGATTGACCTCGAAGGCAACCCCCGCCAGCACCAGGAGCACGATGCCGATACCGCTCACCCAACCGATGTCGGATAGGACGTCGAGCACGGGTGGACCCGCGTAGTAGGCGGCCAAGCCGATCCCCACCGCCCAAACGAGCGCGCTGATCTCGTTGGTAATGAGATAGACCACGGTGCCGACGCGGTGGATACCCGCCACCCAGGCGGGCGTGAGCAGGATCGCCGTGATCGTGAAACGCTCGAACACCTCCTCGCCCCGCTCGACCGCCTTGAGGCGCAGCTTGCGCAGCGGACCGGGTGCCGTCATCACGGTCCGACCCGCGTACAGGCCGCCGAGCCAGCCGACGATCCCGCCGGCGCTGGCCCCGACGAACGCCCAGACAAGCACCGGCGTGAGGTCGAGCCGGTGCTTGGAGGCGACGATCGCGGCGGCGATCAGCAAAGGTTCGCCAGGGCCCGGCAACCCCGCCCAGCTGGCGAATGATCCGATCGCGAGGGCCGCGTAATCGATCGACGGGGCCGGAACGCCGTGGTGAATCAGGTGCAGGTGGAGGTGAATCGCCAGAAAAATCAAGCCCGCCGATCGTGGCACAGACAGCGGCCAGCGCCGGCGGGTGGCGCTTAGACTGGCCGGGTGCTCATCCTTCCGCCCGGCCATGCCGATGCCGTCGCCGCCCGCCGCAGCCTCTCCTCGCGCGAGAGATGGATGGCGGGCGGGGTCCTCGCCACCGTCGTCCTGCTCGCGGTGGTGCTCGTGATCTCGCTCTCGAGCGGCGGCCCCTCCTCGTCCCGCGGCTGCATCTACGCCACGATCCCCGGCGACGTCGGCGCCCAACAGATCAACCAGTGCGGCGTCAAGGCGCGCGACACTTGCGAGTCGGTCTACGCCCCGGGGGCGTTCACGCAGCAGGCGGCCGGCACGATCGCCGCGGAGTGCCGCAAGGCCGGACTGCCTGTCGGCTCGTAGTAATTAAGGGCCTCGCCGCGGCCCAAAAACCCCGGAAATCATCGAGATTGCGGGATCGCCTTATCCCAATGTCCAGGACCCCCCTCCATTTGCTGGACGTGAGGATATGGCTGCCCGAATGCCGCGATACGAGACTCGCTGTGCAAATTGGCGTCGCCAG
>DATBYI010000207.1:0-2726 GCA_036513815.1 Solirubrobacteraceae bacterium | reverse complement strand
CGAGCCTTCGCCTCCAGGCTACGGCCCTGAGCGCCTTGGACTCCGTCGCTATTGAGGGCGTCCCGACCGGTCAACTCCTTGGCCTCGTACCCGACGAGCCATCGCTCGTCACGTGGGATGACGACTCAGGGCCGTCGATCGGCTCACCCTACAAGTTGGTCGAGGACGCCGACACGTGGCAGAGGCGATGGCGCGCGCTTGGCGCCCACCCGCGTCAACGCTGGGCCCGCTGGCACGTTACTGGTTGACCAGACCCGCGTTCTGGCGCCTCTCGCATTCCGGTGAAAACGGAGGATGATGCGTACCAGCACGGCGCGCGATCTGAGCGGTGCAGCCATGCCTCGGCCGCTCGTCCCACCGATTCCGTACCATCGTTGGCGTGACTTACGAAGAGACGGTCACGGTTCTGGGCGAGTGGGTCGGGCGGCCGATGACGATCTTCGTCGGCAGGGAGCCTATCCCGGGTGTGGAGCCCGCGAACCAGCTGATCTCGATGTTCTCCGGATCGATTCAGGACGTCGAAGGGTCTGTAGAGCCCCGAAGCGATGAAGCGACCACCTTCTACCTGCTCGACCCGAAGGAACATCGGAAAGGAGGACATCCGAGTGCCTTGGTGGTCGCGGAGGCCGACTTCGTGAACGCCGAACGTCTACGCGATGACCGTGACGACGAGTTCCTCGAGATTCATATGCGCGGCGACATCAAGGTGACCGTACGACCACTGGCCGCGGGCCAGACCGGGAAAGCGGCCGCCATTTAGGACTCTCCTGACTCATCCGTGGGTTGGTTGGGGGCTGTTGCGGCCTGGTAGTGGTGGGCAGTAGCCGCCGCGGTCGAGCAGGGCGAGGGCGATGAGGTGTTCTGGTTTCTTGAAGCCGAAGGCCATGCGGTGGAGGACGCGGATCTTGGTGTTCGTCGACTCGATCAGCGCGTTGGAGAGGCCGTGCTCGAGCGCTGCCTCGATGCCGGGCCGGTTTTTGCGGATCTTGCGGGCGAGCTCGACGAACGCTCGGAGCTTGGAGCGGGACGCCCACGCGAGCCACGGGGTGAGCAGTTTGATCGCGTCGGGTCCTTTGAGCCGGATGATCAGCCGTAGTTGCTCTTTGAGGACGTAGGCCCTGAACAGGCGGGCGTTTACTTTGGCGATCCAGGCGAGCTTTGCGTGTTGGTGCTCGGTGAGGTGTTCGGGGTTCTTCCAGAGCGAGAAGCGGGCGCCCTTGAGCTCCTTCGCGTGCGCTTTCATCCCGGCCTGGCGCGCGGTGTTCCAGACCTCGCGGCGTACCTCGTCCAGGGCGTCGGTTGCCCACTGCACGACGTGGAACCCGTCGGTGCAGAGGGTGGCGTTCACGCAGCGTTCGTGGACGACCTCGGCGATCCACTCCGCCGCGTCCGCGCTGACGAGACGTATCTGTTTGCAGCGCTCTTCCCCGAGCTGGTCGAAGAACTCCTCGAGTGCCTGCTTCGTCTTCCCGACCGCCGCCCAGATCAGCCGCCCGCTGTCGTGGTCGACCGCGATCGTCAGGTACCGGTGCCCCTTCTTGTAGCTGATCTCGTCCAACCCGATCCGCACCAGCCCGTCGAACGGGTCGTGCGCCGCACGGCCGTCAGCGACGACCCGGTCGATGATCGCCCCGACCGTCCGCCACGCGATCCGCATCAGCTCACACAGCGTCGACTTCGCCGTGTGCGTCACCAGCCACGCCGCCTGATCATCAAACGCGAACGTATGGCCCGCGTCATGCCGCGCCCACGGAACCTGAGCCACCGTCGGACCGTGCTCGGGACACTCCACCCTCGGCGCCTCAGCCTCCAGATAACACCGCACCGTCCCCAGATCCAACGCTCGCCAGCGGCGCCGGCCCTCACCACGGTCATACCCCGCAGCGCGCACCCCGCAGCGGCCACAGCGCCGCTTCGAGTCACGCCGCGGCCTCACCCGCGCCACCAGCGACCCCTCCCCGTCCTCCTCAACCGACTCGATCACCGTCGCCCGATCGACACCGAGCATCCCACGCCATACATTGACACCGAGCACGCCGCCCTCCTCGCCTCGCCTTCAGGACCTCAGAAGCCCGAAAAGCTAGACAGAGAGCGGCGCGCTCACCTCCGGACCCAGCCAGCCACCCACGGAAGAGTCAGGAGAGCCGGAATTCGCTCCGATTCGCCGTGTCGTCGCAGCTGCGGCCAGCGACCTCCTGGGGCTGACCGCGAGAGATCTGAGCAAGCGTCTCGGGCTCAGCGAGCACGTCGCTCCCCTGGTCGGCGGGATTGCGTACGGGACCACACCCAAGCCATCGAACGCCCTCGCGTACATTCGGGAGGGTCAGCACATGCTCTACGCGGTCGGCGCGTGGCCCTGGGCCCACTTCGATAAGGGCGATCTGCCTGAGCGGTGGTGGGAGTCGGACGTTGCGATCCTGCCTCTCAGCATCTGGATGAACCGGCGAATCGCACACCGACAGCGAACCGTCGACAGCTACCGGTACGTGAACGACGAACTGCTCCAGGCGGGCGCGTCGCTACACGCCGATGATCGTCTCGACTGGGAGCCTGAATGCACGGACGACCTTCGCCCCAGCGGACTCGCTGGGTTGACGATGGCCGAGATCCCCGAGCGCATGAGAGAAGTCGAAGAGCAGGCTGCAGCCCGCAACGCGCGCAACGCTCGCGGCTACTGGGGCGCACAGATCGCATACGCCGCGCGTGGAGCGGAGCGCCAGCGGCTC
>DATBYI010000206.1:0-5887 GCA_036513815.1 Solirubrobacteraceae bacterium | reverse complement strand
TTGCATCTGTACCAGCGCCGGCCTATCCGTCGCCTTCGCGAGTTCGCGTTGTCCAGGGCCGAGCGCTGGATCGTCGATCGTCAGGAGGCCGATGGCTCGTGGGGTGGGATCCAGCCGCCGTGGGTGTACTCGCTCATCGCTCTGCACCTGCGCGGCTATTCGCTCGAGAACCCGGTGATGCGCCGCGGGCTCGACGGACTTGAGTCGTTCACGATCGAGGAGGATGGCCTGCGGCGGCTCGAGGCGTGTCAGTCGCCGGTGTGGGACACCGGACTGGCGATGATCGCGCTGAGCGACGGCGGCGTTCCGGGCGACGACCCCGCGATGGTCCGAGCCGCGGACTGGCTGCTCGAGAATCAGATCCTGGCCCGGGGCGACTGGGCGATCAAGCGCCCGAGCCTTGAGCCCGGAGGGTGGGCGTTCGAGTTCGCCAACGCCAACTATCCCGACATCGACGACACGGCCGAGATCGTCCTCGCGCTGCTCCGCGTCCGCCACCCCGAGCCGGAACGCATGCGCGTGGCCATCGAGCGCGGCGCAGGCTGGGTGGACGGGATGCAGAGCGCCGACGGCGGGTGGGGGGCGTTCGACGCCGACAACTGTCGCGCGCTCGTTCGCGACCTTCCGTTCTGCGACTTCGGTGAGGTGATCGATCCGCCGAGCGCCGACGTGACCGCCCACGTGATCGAGATGCAGGCTGCGCTGGGACGGCCGGACCCCCGGGGCCTCGAATGGTTGCTCGCCGCCCAGGAGACGGATGGCTCGTGGTTCGGCCGCTGGGGCGTGAACCACGTCTACGGCACGGCGGCGGCTCTGCCCGCCCTGATTGCCGCAGGCGTTCCGCCCCAGGATCTGCGTATCCGCCGCGCGGTCCGCTGGCTCGAGCGACACCAGAATGCCGACGGCGGGTGGGGCGAGGACTGCCGCTCCTACGACGATCCGGTGTGGATCGGGCGTGGCGAGAGCACCGCGTCGCAGACCGCGTGGGCGCTGCTCGCGCTGGACGCGGCCGGCGAGCGGTCGGACGCGGTGAGCCGCGGCGTGACCTGGCTGGCCGAAACCCAGCGCGAGGATGGAGGCTGGGACGAGCCGCAGTTCACGGGCACCGGGTTCCCGTCGGACTTCTACATCAACTACCACCTGTATCGGCTCGTGTTTCCGGTGATGGCCCTTGGAAGGTGCGCGGGATGACCACTCACACTCCGACCGCCGGCGCGCTGCCGACGCGCGAGGCGGTCATGGTGCAGGCCCGAGACGAGAACTTCCCGGTGGCGCTGTGGCTACTCGGTCCCCGTCTTCGCCGCCACCTGCTCGCTATCTACGGCTTCGCGCGGCTCGTCGACGACGTCGGAGACGAGGCCCCTGGAGACCGGCTCGAGCTGCTCGACCAGGTCGAGCGCGAACTCGACCATCCCGAGCACCCGGTGATGCGCACACTCGCCGTCACCGCACGTGAGTGCCGTCTTGGGCGCGAGCCGTTCCTGCGGCTGATCGAGGCCAACCGGCGCGACCAGGTCGTCTCGCGCTACGACTCGCTCGACGAGCTGCTCGACTACTGCCAGCTGTCCGCCGCGCCCGTCGGCGAGCTCGTACTGCGCGTGTTCGGCGTCGCCACCCCAGACCGGATCGCGCTTTCGGACAAGATCTGCAACGCGCTTCAGATCATCGAGCATCTCCAGGATGTGGACGAGGACCGCGCGCGCGGCCGGGAATATTTGGGCCCGCCCGCCACCCCCGGCCACCAGCCGTTCGCCGGTCCTGCGCAGGCCCGGTTCCTGCTCGAGGAAGGGGCGCCGCTCGTGCGTCGGCTGCGCGGCCGCGCGCGGCTGGCAGTCGCGGGCTTCCTGGCCGGGGGCCGACTCGCGCTGGACGGCCTCGAGGGCCGCCCGCGCCGGTTCGCCACGGCCTACGCGAAGGCGGTGATCGGCCGATGATCATGCCCGCGCTCGAAGTCGAGAGCGCCTACCGCAGCTGCGAGGAGATCACGCGCGCAGAGGCGGCGAACTTCTACTACGGGATCCGGTTGCTGCCCCGGGACAAGCGCCAGGCGATGAGCGCCGTGTACGCGTTCGCGCGCCGCGTGGACGACATCGGCGACGGAAACGATGAGCCCTCGGTCAAGTTGGCCGCGCTCCAGGCCAAGCGCGAGAGCCTGGCCGTGGTCCTCGACGGCTCGTCGGGGGCCGGGAGCCCGGCCGACCCGATCACGGTCGCGCTGGCCCACGCCCACCGGCGCTTCAGCCTCCCGCTCGAGGCCCTCGACCTCCTGATCGAGGGGGTCGAGCTCGACGTGCGCGACACGCGTTATGAGACGTTCGACGAGCTCGTCGTCTACTGCCGCGACGTGGCGGGGTCGATCGGTCGCCTGTGCCTGGCCATCTTCACCGACGGCGAGGCCAACGGCCACGGCTCCCTGGCGGACGACCTGGGCGTCGCCATGCAGCTCACGAACATCCTGCGCGATGTACGAGAGGACTACGAGAACGGCCGGGTGTATCTGCCCGCCGAGGACCTGCGCCGGTTCGAGTGCGCGAACCTGCCTGAGGTGAGCCCCGAGCTGATCCGCTTCGAGGCGCGCCGCGCGGGGGAGTGGTTCGACCGGGGCCTCGGCCTGGTCGACGTGCTCGACGCTCGCAGCGCGTCGTGCGTGCTCGCGATGACGGGCATCTACCGGAGCATCCTCGAGCGCATCGCCCGCCAGCCGGAGGAGGTCCTCCAGCGGCGGATCTCGCTGCCGGCGTGGGAGAAGGCTTGGCTCGCCGCGCGCAGCCTCGCGGGGGTGCGGGCGTGAGACGGGTCGTGGTCGTGGGCGGCGGCCTCGCCGGGATCACCGCGGCGCTCGACTGCGCCTCCGCCGGTGCGGCCGTGACCGTGCTGGAATCGCGCGGCCGCCTCGGCGGCGCCGCCTACTCGTTCACCCGCGATGGGATCGTCGCCGACAACGGCCAGCACGTGTTCCTGCGCTGCTGCACCAGCTACCGTGAGCTTCTCGGCCGGCTCGGCGCGACCCACCTCGTCACGCTTCAGCCCCGGCTGTCGATCCCCGTGCTCGCTCCGGGCGGCCAGGTGTCGTGGCTACGCCGCTCGGATCTACCGGCGCCGCTGCACCTGGCCGGCGCGCTCGCGCGCTACCGGTACCTCGGCCCGCGGCAACGGGCCTCGCTCGCGCTCGCGATGAACGCGTTGCGCCGGGTGGATCCGGATGATCCGGTCGCTGACGCTCGCTCGTTCGGCGACTGGCTGTCCGTCCACCGTCAGTCGCGGGAGGCGGTCGAGTTCATGTGGGAGCTGATCGCCCGACCCACGCTGAACCTGCGCGCCGCCGACGCCTCGCTGGCCCAGGCGGCATACGTGTTCCAGCAGGGCCTGCTCAGCGACCGCGCGGCCGGAGACATCGGCTACGCCCACGTCCCGCTCGGCGAGATCCACGACGTCGCGGCACAGCTCGCGCTCGCTCAGGCCGGCGTCGACGTGCGCCTGCGGCTGGCTGCCACTGCGGTCCTGCCGATGGACGAGGGCTTCAGGATCGAGGCCGGTGCGGCCGCGCCGCTGGTCGCGGACGCGGTGATTCTGGCGGTGCCGCACGTCCGTGCGGCGAGGCTTCTGCCGCCCGCCTGCGGCGTCGAGGTGACGCGGCTCGCCAGGCTCGGCACGTCGCCGATCGTCAATCTTCACGTGGTCTACGACCGTCGCGTGTTGGATGTGCCGTTCGCGGCCGGTGTCCGGACCCCCGTGCAATGGCTGTTCGACCGCACGAGCGGAGCGGGTCTCGATCGCGGGCAGTATCTGGCGATTTCGCTGTCGGCCGCCGACGCGGAGCTCGATATGACGGTCGAGGACCTGCGCAGCCGGTTCCTCCCGGCCCTCGGCGAGCTTCTCCCCCGAGCCGCCGATGCCCGCGTCGAGCTGTTCTTGGTCACCCGCGAGCACGCGGCGACGTTCCGGGCCGCTCCCAGCGCCCGCGCGCTGCGCCCAGGACCGCGGACCTCCATCCCCGGGCTGATGCTCGCCGGAACCTGGACCGACACCGGCTGGCCCGCCACCATGGAGGGCGCCGTCCGCAGTGGTCACGCCGCCGCACGCGAGGCGCTGAAGACCGTCGCGCGCAAGCCCGAGGTTGGAACGGCGGTGGCGGCGTGAGCGGGCTCACGGTGCTGGCTCCCCTCTCGGTTGAGGCGCACGCCGTCCGCGCCGGGGCGGCGTGGGCAGACGTCCACCGAACCGGGATGGGGCCCCGTCGCGCCGCGCGTGGCGCACGACTCGCCGATGGCGGCGCCGTCCTGATCGCGGGCTTCTGCGGCGCGCTGGATCCCGATCTCGAGCCTGGCGACGTGGTGCTGGCGAGCGAGCTGCGCGGACCGACTGGCACCACCGTGTGTCCCGACCCCGCGGTCCTCGCCGGCGTGCTGCGCCGGGGCGGGCTGCGCGTCCGCGTTGGGCCGATCGCGTCGAGCCAGCGGCTCGTCGTGCGCGAGCGCCGCCGCCAGCTCCAGCGCACCGGGGCTCTGGTGGTCGACATGGAGTCCGCATGGCTCGCCGCCGCCACCCAGGCGCAGCCGTTGGTCACCCTGCGTGTCGTCCTCGACACTCATCGCCAGGAGCTGCACCGCCCGCTGCGTACCGTCGCCGGCGCTGCCATCGCCTACCGTGTTCTCCGCCGCGCCAGCGCTCTGGTCGAGACCTGGGCCAGCGCGCTCGGCCCGCGCGAGGTCGTCCTGGCCTCTCCGCGCGCCTCGTGCGCCGGGGTGGTGCGGGCGATCGAGATCGTCGAGCGCGTGCTGGAAGATCGCGGCGCGCCCGTCTACGTCCGCAAGCAGATCGTCCACAATGCACACGTTGTGGCCGACCTCGAGGACCGCGGCGCGATCTTCGTCGACGAGATCGACGAGGTCCCCGAGGGCGCGACCGTGGTGTTCTCCGCGCATGGAGTCTCCCCGGAGGTGCGGGCCGCCGCCTCAGAGCGGAACCTCGACGTGATCGACGCGACGTGCCCGCTCGTCAGCAAGGTCCACGCCGAGGCACGTCGCTATGCCCAGGCGGGATTCGACATCGTGCTCATCGGACACGAGGGGCACGAGGAGGTTGAGGGGACATCGGGGGAGGCGCCCGAGCGCACCCACGTGATCGCGAACGCCGAGGAGATAGACGGCATTCAGGTGAAGGATCCGAGCCGCGTCGCCTACCTGACGCAGACGACGCTGGCCATCGATGAGACCGCCGACGTCGTCGACGCGCTGCGCGACCGCTTCCCGGCGGTCGTCGGACCGGCGTCAAGCGACATCTGCTACGCCACCCAGAACCGGCAGGACGCCGTGCGAACACTGGCGGCGGACTGCGACCTCGTGCTCGTCGTTGGCTCACGCAACTCGTCGAACTCGCGCCGCCTGGTCGAGGTGGCCCAGCGCGCAGGCTGTCGGGCCGCGCTCGTCGAGGACGGCACCGACATCGACCCGGAGATCCTGATCGGCTGCCGGCGTGTCGGACTCACCGCCGGCGCGTCCGCGCCCGAGTCCCTGGTCGAAGGCGCCCTCAGCGCCCTCGACGGCCTCGGCGGCGTTACGGTCTCCGAGCGAACGGTGGCGCACGAGGATGTCCATTTCAAACTACCGCCCGAGGCGCGCGGTTCGGAGGTGATCCCATGGCGGTCCCGTTGAGGCAATCCGTCCGCATCGGCGCGTATCTGGCTACCCAGAAGCTGCGCCGGCGCGAGAAGTTCCCGTTGCTGGTGGAGCTCGAGCCGCTCTTTCAGTGCAACCTGGCGTGCTCGTTCTGCGGCAAGATTCAGCACCCCGAGCACGTCCTCAAGCAGCGGATGCCGGTGCAGCAGGCGCTCGCCGCGATCGAGGAGTGCGGGGCGCCGATGGTCTCGATCGCCGGCGGCGAACCG
>DATBYI010000205.1:0-9529 GCA_036513815.1 Solirubrobacteraceae bacterium | reverse complement strand
CCGCCGGAGGGACAGCGACCGATCACGGTCGTGCTCGTCGATGATGAGCACCTGATCCGTGCTGCGCTCGCGCGAGCGCTGTCGGACGGCGGGATCGAGCTCGTCGGCGAGGCCGTCAGCGGAGACGACGCGATCGCCACCGTCGTCGACGTACGCCCGGACGTCGTCCTGATGGATCTGCGCCTCCCGGGGCTCTCCGGCGTTCAGGCGATCGAGCAGCTCGCCCTACTCGCGCCCGCCTCCCGCGTGCTGGTGCTCACCCGCTCAGAACAGAACCGGGTCGTCGAAGCAATCCTCGCCGGCGCCAGCGGCTACATCCTCAAAAGCGCATCGGCCGACGCAATCGTCAGCGCGGTCAGAGCCACCGCCGCGGGCGAATCGGTGCTCTCGCCCCAGATCGCCGGCAAGCTCCTCCAACACATACGCCAGCTGGACATCCCCGTCAAGACGACTGACAGTGCCGCGGTCACGATCCGAGCCGCGCTGACCGACAGGGAGCTCGAGATCTTCACCCGCCTTGCCAGCGGCGACAGCAACCAAGAGATTGCGCACAAGCTCGCACTGAGCACGAACACCGTCGCCAACCACATCGCCAGCATCCTCGCCAAGCTTCACCTCGAGAACCGCATCCAAGCAGCCGTTCAGGCGGTACGCAGCGGCATCTCGTGACCACCGACTCGTCGCGCCGCTAAACAACACGAAGGTCCAGGAAGGTCCGGACGAGGCTCGGCGTCGTAACGTCCGTGGCGACACGGATGAACAGATGCCCGCCGCCGCTGATCCTGCTCGGCGGCGCCGTCGCGCTCCTCGTCGGCCTGCCGGTCGTGATCACGGTCGTTCAGGCGCTTCAGGGTGGGTTCTCGGCCGCGAAGGCGGCGATCACCGCGAGCGCGACGCCGACGCTGTTACTGCACACCGTCGAGCTGGCCGCACTCGCGACGCCCGCCTGCGGCGTGATCGGGCTCGGCGCGGCCTGGCTGGTCGAACGTACCCACCTACCCGGCCGGCGCGTCTGGCCGCTCCTCCTCGTGGCCCCGCTAGCCGTGCCGCTGTTCGTGACCAGCTACGCATGGGCGACGCTGAGCTCGGCGCTGACCGGGTTCTGGGGCGCGGCCGGGATCGTGACGTTCTCCTACTACCCGATCGTGTTTCTGCTCGTGGCCGCGTCACTGCGCGTGATGGACCCGGCCCTCGAGGAGACCGCACGGTCGCTGGGGCTTGGGCCATGGCGAACGTTCTCGCGCGTGGTGGTGCCGCAGCTGCGCCCGGCGCTACTCGGCGGGATGTTGCTCGTCCTGCTCGACACCCTCGTCGAGTTCGACGCGTTCGTGGCCCTGAAGTTCCAGACGTTGTCGGCCAACGTCTACGCGCAGTACCAGCTCGGCTTGAGTGCCGCCGGCGCCGCCGCGCTGTCGCTGTTCTCGACGCTGCTCTGCGTCGTCATCCTGTTCGGCGAGCATCGCGTGAGGTCGGGCGCCAACTACACGCGGATCAGCCAGGGGGCGAGGCGTGGCGTCGCGCGCTACCGGCTGGGACGAGCCGCCCCGATCGCGCTCGTTGGCTTGGCGTTGCTCGTGGCGCTCAGCCTGGGGATTCCGCTCGGGCTGCTCGCGCACTGGTTTGCCCAGGCCGGTCGGACCGCCGGGGCGCCCGCTGGCGCCGGCTCGCTGTGGCCGGCCACGTTGACGACCGTGTTGCTCGGGATCGTCTCCGGGGTGGTGGCCGTGTTGCTCGCCTTACCGGTGGCGATCCTGGCCGTCCGGCGCTCGGGCCGGCTCGCCACGACGATCGAGCGCAGCGTGTACCTGTCGTTCGCGCTGCCGGATCTGGTGGCGGCGATCGCGCTGGCCTACGGGGCGAGCCGGACCCACTTTCTCTACGGGACGGTGGTGTTGCTCGTGCTCGCCGAGGCGATGCTGTTCGTGCCGTTTGCCGTCGTGGCGCTGCGCGGGACGCTTGGGTTGATCGAACCCGGGTTCGAAGAGTCAGGCCGCGCGCTTGGCCTGGGGCCGCTGCGGACGCTGTGGCGCGTGACGGTCCCGCTCGCGCGCCCGGGTCTGGCGGCGGCCGGCGTTCTCGTGTTCGCGTTCGTGCTGGGCGATCTGTCGACCGCGCAGGTGCTCCTACCGCCTGGCCTGAACACGCTCGGCACCCAGTTCTGGGCCGACAGCGGCACGGTCGCGTTCGGGGCCGCCGCTCCCTACGCGGCGACCCTGATCGTCCTGGCCCTGCTCGCCACGTACGTGCTGATGAGCCGGTTCGGCCGCGCCCGCGGATTTGGCGAGACGTAGCCGATGGCCGAGCTGCGCTGCGAGCGGATATCCGCCTCCTACGGGCCCGACGACGTGCTCTCGGGCGTCGACCTGATCGTGCCGGACGGCACGCTGACCGCGATCCTGGGCGCGTCGGGAAGCGGCAAGACGACGCTGCTGCGCGTGATCATGGGGTTCATCGCACCGCGGGATGGCGCGGTGACGGTCGGAGGGGCGGTCGTCGCGGAAGCCGGCGGCATTCACCTCGCGCCCGAGAAGCGTTCGGTTGGTTACGTCGCGCAGGAGGGGGCGCTCTACCCACACCTGAGCGTCGCCGAGAACGTCTCGTTCGGGCTGCCGCGGCGCGAACGCAAGGCGTCGGCGCGGGCGCTCGAGGTTCTCGGGCTCGTCGGGCTGGGTCCGGGCTACGGCGCGCGGCGCCCGCACGAGCTCTCGGGTGGCGAGCAGCGCCGGGTGGCGCTCGCGCGTGCGCTGGCCCCCCGCCCGCCGCTCGTCCTCCTCGACGAACCGTTCTCGGGGCTGGACGCCGCGCTGCGGGCGGAGACGCGCGAGGCCGTGCTGAACGCACTCGCCGCCCAGGGAACGACGGCGGTCCTGGTCACCCACGACCAGGGCGAGGCGCTCTCGATGGGACGCGAGGTCGGTGTGCTGATGGCCGGGCACCTGATCCAGACCGCCGCTCCGCGCGTGCTCTACCGGACGCCGGCGAGCGTGGACGTGGCGCGATTCGTCGGCGAAGCCGTCGTGATGCCCGGGCGCGCGGGCGGGGGCGTCGTCCGCTGTCCGCTGGGCGAGCTTCCGCTGATCAACCCGGGGATCGAGGGCCCGGTCGAGACGATGATCCGCCCCGAGCAGATCCGAATCGGGCCGGCGGCGGAAGGCGTGCACGCGACGGTGAGCGCGCTGACGTTCTACGGCCCCGACTCGGTCGTCCAGGTGCGCCTTGATCGCGTGCGGGAGCCGATCAGCACGCGGGTTCTCGGTCACGACGTTCCGGCACCGGGCGAGCGCGTCGAGCTCACGGTGCACGGCGACGTGATGGCCTACCGATGACGGGGCGTTGCCGCGCGGCCCTGGTCATCGGGGCGCTCGCGTCGATCCTCGCCCTGGCGCTCGCCGGGTGCGGGGGCGACGCACCGGCGGACACGATCGTGCTCTACAACGGCCAGCACCCCCAGCTCACGAACGCGCTCGTCCAGGCCTTCACGCGCCAGACCCACATCAAGGTGAGCGTCCGAACCGCCGACGGGATCGTGCTGGCCAACCAGATCCTCCAGGAGGGCAAAGCCTCGCCCGCGGACGTGTACCTGACCGAGAACTCCCCCGAACTGATGAGCCTTGAGGATCACGGGCTTCTGGCCAAGCTTCCGGCGAGCACGCTCGCCCAGGTACCGGCGCGGGAGGAATCCCCGGCCGGGGAATGGGTCGGTGTCGCTCTGCGGGTCTCGAGCCTGGCCTACCAGCCGGCGCAGCTCACCCGCGCGCAACTTCCGAGATCGGTGCTTGCGCTCGCCGGGGCGCAGTGGCGCGGGAGGATCGCCGTGGCCCCACTCGACTCGGACTTCCCGCCCCTCGTCGGCGCGATCATCGCCACCTATGGGGAGACGGCGGCGGCGAACTGGCTGACCGGGATCAAGCGCAACGCGCAGACCTACCAGGACGATGAAAGCGTCGTCGCCGCCGTCAACCGTGGCGACGTCGCCGCCGGGATCATCAACCAGTACTACTGGTACCGGCTCCGGCTCGAGGTCGGCGAGCGCGATATCCACAGCAGCCTCTACTACTTTCCGGGTCACGATCCGGGCTCGATCGAGAACATCGCCGGGGCGGCGGTGCTGGCCTCGAGCCGGCATCGACAGGCGGCCCAATCTCTCGTCCGGTTCATCGCCGGCGCGACCGGCCAGCGCATCCTGGCCGCCGGGTACGACTTCGAGTACCCGGCCCGACCCGGGATCCGGCCGAATCCCGCCCTGCCGCCCCTCAGCACAATCTCTCCCGAGACGCTCAGACCGGCCGCGCTCGGGACCGATCAGCTCGCGGTGCAGCTGATCGAGCGGGCCGGGCTGTCCTGACTCGCCTCAGACTGCGGGCTGCTATGGACTCGCCGCCACCGGGCCAACGCCCGCCGGGTCGGTCCGGTCCCATTCCCGGATCGTGTGGGTGAGCCCGATCGCGGCGATACCGCCGAAGACGAACGGCACCCCGAGGGCGATCGCGCGGTAGGCGAGCGAGCCCGCCGTGGCGACCGCCACCGGGAGCCCATAGAGCGTCAACGCGCCGATGAGTCCCCCGTCCACCGCGCCGAGTCCACCCGGGACCGGTATCTCGCCCGCGAGCTGTCCGACGAGGTAGGCCATCGCGAGCGGCTGGAGCTGAGGATGCCCGCCGAAGGCCCGCACGGCTGCCCACAGCGCGGCGATGTCGCACAGCAGATATGCGGCGCCTCCCGCGAGCGCCCGCGGGTCGTGCTGGCGAAACAACTGGATGGCGCCCCGGGCGCCGGTGCCGAGGGCGACGGCGAGCTCGAGCATCCACCACCGCATGCTGTGCTCGCGCTGCTTGGCTTGACTGGACTGCAGGCCGGCGAGGCGCGGCACGAGCGCCACCGCGAGCACGATCACGAGGGTCGCCCCGATCGCCGGCACCACCGACAGCAGAACCGAGCCGTGGCTTGGCACGAGTCCGAGGGCGCCGAGCCACCCGAGGACGGCGACGGCGCCGACGTTGAACGCACTCGTGAACACGAAGAACTGCGCGCTGCGCTCGACGACCTCGTCGGTCGGCATCCCTCGCCGGTGCAGCACCCAACCGCCGACCGCGAGGCCCCCGGCGCCACCGGCCGGGACCAACGCGTTCAGCCCGATCTCCGACATGGCGATCTGGTAGCTCAACCGAAAGGACATCTGTGGAGCGAAGATCGCGCGGAACAGGACCACGTAGGCCAGGGCGGACGAGAGGCGGAAGGAGGCGGCGAGGACGAGCCACGCCGGGTCGCCGTGGGCCAGGCGCGAGCGGATCGACCCCAGCCCCGGCAGCGCCACGATCAGCGCCACGACGATCGCGGCGAAGATCAGCACGCGGATCAGCCCTTTGCGAACGTTCGATCCGTGCAGGGCGGCGGGAAGCTGACCCGTCGAGTCATCGGTTGCGACCGGGTGGTGGCGGTGCCCGATCAGCGCCTGGGGCGTGCGCGGGAGGCGCATCTAGGACGGTAGGTAGCTCGTCGCGGCGAGCGGGTCGGGATCGAGCAGCTCGATGATCAGCGAGGACCACGCGAAGTCGCTCGTCCCCATCCCGGCCCCCGAGTACGGGTCGTAGTACTCGCGTAGCCCGGCGCCGGCAACCGCCCCGGCCAATCGCGTGGATAGGATCTCCGCCTGCTCGTCGTAGCCGAGCCGAACGAGCCCGATCCAGAGCAACCACGCGGCGTTGATCCACGTGGGACCCCGCCAGTAGCGCCTGATCCCGAGCCGCGATTCGCGGCGAGAGAACGACGGCTCGGTCGCGGGCACCGACGGCGGGGGAACCGGCAGCCAGAACCGCTTATCGTCGAATAGATGCTCCTCGACGAGCCGCCGACCGATCGCCTCGGGGAGATCGGGCAGGGCCAACGGCGATAGGGCCGCCCAGGTCAGGACGGGTTCGCTTTCCGGCTCGGGGAGGGCGATCGGATTGAACACCCCGGCCCGCTCGTCATAGCAGCGTTCGATGATTCGGCTCGTCAGGGACGGCCGTCCGAGCGCCATGAGTGACAGCGCGTACAGGACGTTGGTCATGACCTCACAGCACACGGGTCCGCCGTCCGCGGCGATGCGGCGTAGGTCGTATCCCCGCTCGCGGTTACGGCGCACCAACTCCACGAAGCCCGGCAGGCCGTCTGCGTGGCCCTTCCAGATGGCGTCGAACTGGGGGGATGCGTCCAGCCCGGACTCGTCGGGTTGGACGATCCAGATCAACCCGTCCCCGTCGAGGTCACGGTGCTCGGAGAGCCAGTCGTAGTGGCGTCCGATCGCCTCGACCTCGCCCGGGTCCCCGACGGCGATCCGCCAAGCCCAGGCCAGCAGCGGCGGCTGGATGCTCGCCGTCATCGTCGCATCGGCCGACAGCACGTTGTAGGTCAAGCGCTGGCGCTCGTTCAGGCGTGTGTCCCAGAAGATCGTATGCCCGACGAAGCCGTCTGGCGCCTGTGCGGACAGCAGCGACTCGAGCTCGCGCTGGGCATGGGCCGCCTCGAACCGACGCCAGACGATCGCTGCGAAGCAGGAGTCCCAGTACCACTGGAACGGGTAGTGGCCCGGGCTGGGCCGCGTGTAAGCGAAGCGCACGCCGTCCTCGCCGCGCACGCCCTCGCGCCAGTTGCCCGCGAGCGTGGCCTCGCACGCCGAACGGATGCCGCTCAGTTCGGGCTGGGTGGTCGCCACGACCGGGCATCATGACCGGTTGGCGCCTCGGCGCGAACGAACATCACCCGTCCCGGTGCGCGGGAGCCTCGCTCTCGAGCTCGACGCGGACCTGCTTCAGCTCCCGGCGGGTCCGGGTGCTCACCTCCGGATATTGCGGATCGATCTCCATCAGCGTCCGCACTATGGCCGACCCGACGGCGAGGTGCGCGAACCACTTGTGGTCGGCCGGAATGACGTACCACGGGGCCCACTTGGTGCTCGTGTGGCTGAGCATTTCGGAGAACGCCGTCTGGTACTCGTCCCAATGCTCGCGCTCGCGCACGTCGGCGGCCGAGAACTTCCAGTTCTTCTCCGGGGTGTCGATCCGCTCGAGGAACCGGCGGCGCTGTTCCTCCCGGCTCAGGTTGAGGAACAACTTGACGATCCGGATCCCGTTCTCGACGAGGTAGCGCTCCCAATCGTTGATCTCGCGGTATCGGCGCTTCCAGACATCGCGCCGGGTGGACGAGCTCGGTAGTCGTTGGCGCTCGAGCAGCTCGGGGTGGACGCGCACCACGAGCACCTCCTCGTAGTGAGACCGGTTGAAGATCCCGATCTGCCCGCGTGAGGGGAGGTGCTCGGCGTAGCGCCACAGGTAGTCGTGGCTCAGCTCCTCCTCGGAGGGCACTTTGAAGCTGTGCACGGTGACACCCTGGGGGTTGACGCCGCTCATCACGTGTCGGATGGTTCCATCCTTGCCCGCGGCGTCGATGCCCTGGAGGATGACGAGGACACCGAAGGTGTTCTGCGCGGCGAGGCGGTCCTGGTACTCGGAGAGCATCTCGATGCCGAGGCGCAGCTGCTCCTCCCCGTCCTGCTTGGTCAGCCCCCCGGCTTTGTAGCGCGGATCGCAGTCCCGCGCGAGCACGATCTTGCTCCCCGGGGCGATCCGCAGAGGATCGATCAACCGATTGATCTTCTGGGCGCGACGATCGCTCATTCGATGGGTCTCCGTGCTCGATGGCTAAACGTCGGGGACGTCGGCCAGCTTGAGGGGAACCGTGCCGTAGGGGTCCAGGCGGTAGACCAGCGAGACACGGTGGAACCCGTCCGCGATGTCGGATTGGCCGACTCCGCCCAACACGAGGACCGGGCTCAAGCGCTTCCCCTGGATCACCTTGATCAAGTCCTTGACGACTCCGGGGTCGTCAAGGGGCGCCGCATCCAGGCCGGAGGCGCGCAAGATGTCGTTGGCCCGGCGCGTGGTCAGCTCGGCCTTGCGCAGGCGCGCGATCGCTTTCTCGGTCGCGGCGGCGGAGAGCTTCAGCGATGCGTACGCCTGGGCGGCCGCGTAGTCGTGCTCGGCGACGTCCTTCTCCCATTTGATCGGCACCTGAGTTGGCTGTGGCTTGGCTGCCTTGTCCTTTGACATTTGATTACTCCGTTGCGTGAGGGTGTGTCGAGAGGAGCTCGTCGAGGCGTCCGGACGCGGCGGCTCGTGCGGCCGTGTCGCCGCCGGGGCCTCGGAGGATCCAGGCGCAGCCGACCGCCAGTGTGGCTCCGAGCAGCGGTCCCGCGACATACGCCCAATAAGCGGCCCAGTCGCCGGCCACCAGGGCCGGCCCGAACGAGCGCGCCGGATTCATCGAGGTGCCGCTCACCGGAGCAGCCCAGAGCCCGGCCAGGGCGATGTACGCGCCGACGCCGAGCGCGCCGATCGTGCCCACGTTCTGGGCCTCCGAGGCCGTGCCGAGGATCACGCTGACGAGTCCGCCCGTCAGCGCGATCTCCATCAGGAACGCCTGCCAGGCGTGATACCCCGGCCCGGGCAGGGTGGCGCCGAGGTGTTCGACGTTCCCGAACACGCTGAGCAGGAACAAGCTGGCCAGCGTCGCCCCGGCGAGCTGCGCGACCACGTACGAGGGCACTCGCTTCCACGGGAAGTCACCCCGTAACGCGAACGCCACCGACACGACCGGATTGAGATGGGCGCCCGAGACCGCCCCCATGAACAGGATGATGGCAAGCACGGTGAGCCCGGGAGCGACGACCGCGGCGGCCAGGCTGACCTCGCCCCGTGCGTGGAGCAGTCCGCCCCCGGCAGCCGCGAGCACGAGCAGGAACGTGCCGAGCAGTTCGGAGAAGAGCCGCCGGTACCCCAGTCGGGGGTCCTGGAACTCGCGGGTCGAGCCGAACGCCAGCCATCCCCGGTAGAGAGCGCGCTGCTCGTGCGAGAGCGGCGGGGTCGCGGTCGGATCGGCCATTGGGTTCAGTTCGGCAACGCCTCGACTCTCCCTCTGGCTGCGAGGCGGCACCCGGACGGGGCCGAGCGGCGGCCCGGCCCGGTGGCGTGCGGCGGCGACTGGACTGCGGTCGGTCCGGTGGCGTGCGGCGGCGACTGGACTGCGGTCGGTCCGGTGGCGTGCGGCGGCGACCACCCGGACTGCGGTCGGTCCGGTGGCGTGCGGCGGCGACCACCCGGACTGCGGTCGGCCCGGTGGCGTGCGGCGGCGACCGGACCGCGCCCGGCCCGGTGGCGCTCCCGCGGAGGGGCGATCCGGGGACGTGGTGAGCCGTTCATGGCAGTCTGCCGCGGAGGCCTAGCCCGGCGCCCGACCCGCCGGCCGACCCAACTCAGGCCTCGCGGGACCTGCATAGCTGAACATTTCGTCGCTTCGCCGTCGGCGGTGACGACTTATGCATGGCCGGTTCAGGCGGTCAGCGCAACAGTTCTTCCATTTTCTCAGCTGGGGTCATCCAGTCGAGTGTCTTGCGGGGGCGACCGTTGAGTCGGGCGGCGATTTCGTCGAGAGCGATCTGGCTGCGAGCAGCCAGATCGCTGCCCTTCGGGAGGTATTGGCGCAGCAGCCCGTT
>DATBYI010000204.1:0-11383 GCA_036513815.1 Solirubrobacteraceae bacterium | reverse complement strand
CGCAACATCGCGAAGAATCGTGTGAACCCCGGCGAAGCGAAGTCGGCGCTGTGCGCATCGGTCAACTCACGCAACCGCCGGAGAAAACCCACGAACAGCTCGAGCTTCTGAACCGAGCTCGAGAGTGACGTGCGCGGCGAGTGCCTCAGGCTTCCCCAGATGCTTCGCTCGGCCCTGAGTGCCTCACCGGCCAGGCCATAGAGCTCGCGTACGACCGCCGGCTGCCGGAGGGAGTCGGTCAGAACCTGCTGCCGATAGGCGATCGCCTCGGGCTCTCGCATGCTCAGGAGCAGCGCTCGCTCAGCCACTTCGTAAATCAGCTGGTCGCCCGCGGCCATGGCGTTCAGCAGCGTCTCGAGCTCGAGATCCTGTGTCAGCGCCTGTGCTTGGGCCGGCAGGTCCGCCTCGAGGGCGAAATCACGTTCGGCATGCATCAGGAACGCCTTCATCTGGCGACTCGCCTCCGCAGCGCGTCGTAGGTGAGTCCGTATTTTTCTGCGATCGCCGCGGCGTAGGCGAGCCCATCGGCTGGCCTGCGCACGACCTTGTACGTCCGCACGGCCGGGTCCTCGGGCACCACCATGCTCACCATGCTGACCGTGCTCGGCCCCAACCTCGAGAGCTCGTCCACGAAGGTGACAAAGACGCACAGCACGCCGAGGTCGATGATCTGCTTCATCACCTCGGTCCCGACCGTGAGCGCGTCGCGCAGGGTGGTCGACCCGAAGCTCTCGTTCAAGATCAGTACGCTCGCGCTCGTCGCCTGCCCGAAGACCTCATGGATACGGAACAGTTCGTCTTCGAACTTGCCGCGGAGGGTCTCGATGTCTTCCTCGCGCTCGAAATGGGTGAAGATTCGATCGGGAAGGAAGAGCCGGGCGTCAGTGCCCGGGACGGGCAGCCCGAGGCTGGCCAGGTAGTGCAGCTGACCGAACGTCCGGGCGAACGTGGTTTTGCCTCCGTTGTTCGGACCGCTGACGACGAGCACCCGCTCGGGCTCCGTCAGGTGGAAGTCGTTGCACACCACGACGCCGCGCTCGGCTGAGAGCTTCGCGGCCAAGGCGAGGTCGAACGTGTCAGTCGCGCGCTCCTCTCTGGACCGAGCCGACACGCGGGGGTGGCAGAACCGCAGCCCCTTGGACTTTAGTGACCCGATGTAATCGAGGTAGGCGAGGTAGAACTGGACTTCGCGATCGAAGCGGGCGATGGTCGCGTCGAGGTACTTCCCATTACGAGCGTGGTAGTCCTCGAGCTCAAGAAACACCTCCGGATTTAGCTTGGCTACCAGATCGAGGATGCGCGCCTCGATATGGTTCATATCGGCCCAATCGTCGAGCTTCACCAGGTAGTCGGCGGCCTCGCCCTGCTTGAACCTTTCGAAGGTGCGCTGTATCTCCTCGCTCATGTCAGCTTGGCCGTCGTACCGGCTCACCCTGACACGGTTGCCCCTGGCGTGAATCGCGTATCTGACCGCCGCGAGATTATCCTCGACGGCGCGGGTTTCCCGCTCGAGCCGGCCGAAATCGTCGGCGTCGACGTAGCGGCTCACGTAGTCGCGCAGAGCGTGAAAGCCCTGTGAGCGAAGCTCGAGCGACGCCAGGCGCTCGAGCAGGTCCCGCACGGCGCGGCAATACACGGCCACCGCCGTGACAAACCAGCGCTGCTTCTGACGGGCGTGGTGCAACTTCTCCAGCAGCTCCAGGTGACTCCGCATCTGCTGCATCTCGCGCGCAAACTCCCGGACGGCCTCAAGCACGGGCTCGTGCTCCAGATCGCTGAGCACGTGATGGCGATAGTGAACGGCCTCGACCTCGTGCAGTGGACGGTAGAAGAACGGCGCGAGGTCATAGTGCTCGCGTCCCGCGGTGAGTGAGGCGACGATCTGATCCAGGTGGAGGTCGCTGAAAAAATCCGGCTCGTCGACGCCCGGATCGGCGCCGGCGTCGCGGTCGAACAGGATACTTTGAAAGGTTGGGGCGGCCGCGGGGCCGCGGCGATCAAGTGAACTCATCTGCTTCCACCGGTTCGGTTTCGGTAGAAGCCATCAGCCGCTCCGGCGGTTTAGGAGGCGGGCTTCATCGCCTGTGCGGATCATAGCGTCCCGGTGGCCGCCGTCCGATTGGCAGTACGGTTAGTTGACCGGCGCGACAGAGGAAGACCATTCGCGAAATGCACACGTCGAGCAGTAGGGCCCGAACGGCGCTCGCGGCGGTGGCTTTGGCGGCGGTCATCGCGATCGTGGCGATAGCGGCGCGATCGCCGCTCTCGCAGTCGACGCCGGTCGATGCGCGCTCCGCCCAGGCTCCGACGGAGGCGCTGTTCGTGGTGCTCGCGGGGGTGGGGATCGTGATGATCAGCGCACTCGCGGCCCTGTTGTGGTCGGGGCGCCGGCGCAAGGATGACCCGCCTGAGCAGGAGCCGATGCGGGTCGAGCTCTCCTGGATCTGGAAGTTCCTGGCGATCCTCGTGCCAATCGCGCTCGGGGCGGCGCTGGTCGCCGCCGCGATCCTGGGCAGCCGACCGGTACGGACCGGTTCGTCATTTGGTGCTGAGGGGCTCGGCCTGCCTCCCGTGCCGTCCGGATCTTCGGGCGAGGCCAGGAGCGAGGGATTCGTGTTGCCTTCATGGCTCCCCTGGACGGTCGTTGGCCTCGTGGCGCTCGCGGTCGTGGCCGGGGTGTTCGTGCTCTGGCTCCGGGGGGGGCGAGCGAGCGCTGAGGCATCCGAGTCGCAGGCGACGAGCGCGGCGGTCGAGGCCGCGATCGGCGCGCTCGATGCCGACCATGATCCTCGTCGGGCGGTGATCGCCGCGTACGCCGCCATGCAAGGCACGCTGGGCGAGCACGGCGTCGTACGGTCGCCCGCCGAGGCCCCGCGCGAGTACCTGCGTCGGGTGCTTTTGGAAAAGGGGGCCACGGAGCGCGAAGCGACGATGCTGACCAACTTATTCGAGGAGGCTCGCTACAGCAGCCACCCCATCGCGGAGCAGGTTCGAGAGACGGCGCTTTCCGCGCTGCGATCGCTCCAGGGGCGGCTTCGGGCCGAGGTCGCGAGGTGACGCTCCTGGCGGAGATCGCGGTCGTCGTACTCGCGGGCATCGGCATGGCGACGTGCTTCGTTCTTCTCCCCGATGGACCGCCCGCCGGGGGCAGACGTCGGAAGCCCGTGCCCGAGCGCCCGACCCCGCTCGTCGAGCTCGAGCGCCTGGTGGTTACGGCGGGCACGAGCGCCGTGCAGGCGCATGCCTATCTGCGCCCCCGTCTGATCAAGGTCGCGTCGTACCGCTTAGCCGCCCGGGGGCAGACGCTGGAGCAGATGTCAGACGCGACCGGACGGGAGCTTCTCGGCGATCGACTGTGGGATCTCGTGCGCCCGGAGCGTCCGTTTCCCGAGGACAGACGCGGTCCAGGCGTCGCGCCGCAGGAGCTCGACGCGATGCTGGAGATGCTCGAGCGCCTGTGAGAGCGTCGCTTTCAGCCCGGACGCGTGGGGTTCTGGCGCTGGCGGCCGTTGGAGTCATCGCGGCCCTGGCCACCGGCCGACCAGAGCTGGTGTTGCTCGCGGCTCCGTTCCTGGTGTTCGCCGGCGCCGGACTCGCGCTGGCCGGGGAGCCCCGAGTGGCGGCCGAGATCGAGCTCGAGCGGACTCGGCTACTCGAGGATGATCTCGCTGTCGCCACGGTACGGCTATCCAATCAAGGCACACGGGCGGTCCAGATCCACTTGGCACCGGCGCGCACCCGGCACCTCGTGCTCGAGCCAGCCGGGGTGGTGGCGGTGCGGGTGCCGGCGAAGGCTGAGTGCCAAGTCAACTTCTCTGTGCGGGTCGCCCGCTGGGGAGCGCACGCCGTCGGACCGTTGCTCGTCCGGGTGCGCGATCCACTCGGGGTGGCGATCTGGGAGGCGCCGCTTGGCCCGCGCGTGGACCTCCGCGCATTCCCGCGAGAGCAGCGACTGCGAGAGCTCGTCGCCCCCGCGCGGACACAGCCGTTCCTCGGGACCCACGTCGCTCGTGCGCGCGGGGAGGGGATCGAGTTCGCCGATGTCAGGCCCTTCCGGGTGGGGGATCGTGTCCGACACGTCAACTGGCGAGCGACGGCGCGGCGCGGGGCGCTACAGGTGAACGACCGCCACCCCGAGCACTCGAGCGACGTCGTGCTCTTGCTCGACACCTTCGCCGAGGCTCGCGATCACGCCAGTGGGACGCTCGACTCCGCCGTGCGCGCCGCGGCCACGCTGGCTAGGGCGCATCTGGCCGGCCGCGATCGCGTGGGAGTGGTGGACTTCGGCGGCACCTTGCACTGGCTCGAGCCTGGGTTCGGGATGAAGCAGCTGTACCGGATCACCGACGCGCTCCTGGCCAGCGACATCGCGTTCAGCTATGCGTGGCGAGACGCGGGGAGCATCCCACGTCGAGTGCTCCCACCGGGAGCCCTGATCATCGCCATAACGCCGCTCCTGGACGAACGCTCGATCGCGCTGATCACCGACCTGCGCAGGCGCGGCTGCGACCTGGCCGTGGTCGAGGTGTCGCCGCTCGAACACGTTGGGCCCGGTCCGTCGGCAGCCGACGCGGTGGCACACCGGCTCTGGCGCCTGGAACGCGAGGCACTGCGGGGGCGGCTTCAGGCCCTCGGGATCGGAGTGGCGGTCTGGGAGCGCGACGCGATCCTCGGACCCGCATTCGAGGGGGTGAACGCATTCCGCCGCTCCGCTCGGCACGCCCTGCTCGTCTAGCCACCGCGCTGGCGGCGCTGACGCTGCTGGTTGGACTGGCCGCCCTGGTGCTGGGCGACGTCGGGTCGGCGAGCGGGCTGGCCTGGCTCGGCGCCGGCGCGGCGGCGCTGCTGCTATTGCTGGGCATCGCGGTGGGTTCACCCGGGCCGGTCCACGCGGCCGTCCTTCTGCTCGGCGCGATCTTCCTCGCGCGCCACGACCTCTGGCTTCTCCTGGCGCCGGTGTATGGAGCGGGCCTGCTGCTGCTCGAGGATCTAGCCATCCAGAGCATCGAACTGCGTGGCGTCGAGCTGATCGCCCCCGAGGTGATCGGCGCACGGACCCTGGCGACGATACTGGCCGCCGCGACCGGAGCATCGGCCGCCGCCGCAGCGGCGCTTCTCGTCACGGTGGCGCCCGGCCGCTCGATCGAGCTAACCGCCCTTGCCGCCATCGCGGCGGTGGCGGCGTTCGCCGCAATCGCGCTCATGGCCCGGGATCGCTACGGCAACAGTCAGCGACTCCTGCCCGGAGGCCCGTGAACTGAGTGCGGGACCGCCGGCCGGCGGTCGCCCCGGCCCCGCTATATTTCCCGGGCGACTGGCAGTACGGCGATGGAGTTCGCCGGGTCAGGTGGCCGAACCGCCTTCGGGCTGATAGCTCCTACGCACATTGCGTTTGCACGCCCGCGTAGGAGTTCGCCTCAGGAATCATGCTGCCGCCATGGGGAATTCAGGTCTGCCAGGTGCTGGCGCTGCTCGTGTTCGCCCCGCTGATCAGCGGCGTGATCGCGAAGGCCGAGGCGCGGGTCCAGTGGCGGACCGGGCCGTCGATCCTTCAGCCCTACTACGACATCCGGAAGTTCTTCCGCAAGGAGTCGGTTCGGCCTGAGACGGCCTCTCCTTTCTTCGAGCTCGCGCCGCTGATCGCGTTCGCGTCGTACTGCACGATCGCCCTGCTGATCCCGGTGCTGACGAACTTCCCGCTGCCGCTCGGCACGGCCGGGGACATTCTGGGTGGGGCGCTCCTGTTCGGACTCGCCGGCTTCGTCACCGCTCTGGCCGGCGTGGATTCGGGCTCGGTGTACGCCGCGCTCGGGTCGAGCCGGACGCAGTCGGTGGCGACGCTCGTCGAGCCGACCCTGATCTTCGTGTTCTTCACGGTCGCCCTCGTGACCGGCACGGATCTGCCCTACGCGATGAACGCGACACTCGCACACTCCTCGTCTGAATATTTCCGCCCCAGTCACCTGCTGGCTGCTGCCGCGTTCTTCGCCATGCTGCTGGTGGATACCGGCCGGGTGCCGATCGAAAGTCAGGGCTCAACACTCGAGTTCGGGATGATCGACGACGCGCGGCTGTTCGAGCACTCGGGGCCGGCGCTCGCGCTCTTCCGCTGGGCCTCGACGATGAAGCAGTTCCTGCTCTACGTCGTGTTCCTGAACGTGCTCGTGGTGCCCTGGGGCCTCGCCAGTCACCGCACGGTGGGCGCCGTCGTCGTCGGGCTGGGATGGCTGCTGGTGAAGATGATCGGTCTGGGGCTGGTGATGGTCGTGATCGAATCGAGCTTCGCCAAGCTGCGGCTGTTCCGGATCCCGGACTTCATGGGCGCGGGGTTCGTCCTCTCGGTGCTGGCGATTCTCGTCTTCTACCTGGCGAACGGGTGACCGGATGCACGCTGCCCCTCATTACGACTTCGTTCACGCCGTCGGGGCGCTGCTGGCCATCGCCGCCCTGCTGAGTGCACTCGCGCTTCTCGCGGTCAAGCAGGTCCACGAGCAGGTTCGCGTGTACGCCGTCCAATCCGCCGTTGCCGCCGGATACACCCTGCTCGTGGGGGTCGACCGCGCCGAGGTCGCGCTGATCGTGCTCGCTGTGGCGACGGCCGTTATCAAGATGATCCTGATCCCCGTCTCGATCGACCGTCAGATCACCCGTCGGATCTCTGAGCACGAGGTCCCACTCGTCGTTCAGGTTCCAATGTCGCTGTTGATAGGGGTCACCCTCGCGGGGCTTGCTTACTGGTCGGCATCCGCGCTTCCGATCCACGGCGCGCTCCTGCCGTCGCCCGCGCTGGGCATGCCGTTGGCGCTCGTGCTCGTCGGCTTCTTCTTCATGATCACCCGCCAAAACGTGATCAGCCAGATCGTCGGGTTGCTCGTGCTCGAGAACGGCGTGTTCCTGGCCACCGTGGCGATCGCGCCGGGGCTCCCGTTTGTCATCGGATTCCTCCTGCTGCTCGACCTACTGCCTGCGGTGCTGTTCTACGGCGTATTCGCGCGACTCATCGCCGCGCGCGCAAAGACCACCAGCATCGAGGACATGGCGGTGCTGCGGGGCTGATGGCGGTCTGGCTACTGATCGCACTCGGACTGGCCCTGCTCGCGGCGTGTACGACGCTAGCCATCGGCGACAGGCCCGCCAGCGGCTGGATCTCCGCGGGCGCCGCCGTCGGGGCGTTCGCCGCAGCACTGGTCGCAGTGTTCGTTTACCACGTGAGCCAGGGTCGCCACGCTCTCGGCAGTGCCTTCTTCCTCGACGGGCTGAGCGGCGTCTTCCTGATCTCCGTCGCCTTCGTCTACGCCGTAGTCGCGATCTATTCGGTGGGTTACCTGATGCCAGGGATCGGGCACGTGCGGCTTCGGCGCGTGTACTGGCCGCTGCTGAACCTGTTCGGGCTGGCGCTGTTGGCGACGCCGATGATGGCCAACCTCGGAGTGCTCTGGGTTGCCGTCGAGCTCACCACCGTGGTGAGCGCCCTACTCGTCACCAGCGAGGGGTCAGATGAGTCACTCGAGGCAGGCTGGAAGTACATCGTGCTCGGATCGGCCGGTCTCGCCGTGGGCCTGCTCGGGATTGTCCTAATTTACGCCGCGGGGGTTCCCACACTGGGCGACCATTACACGCCGACCTACTCCATCCTGGCTCACGCCGGCCCCCAGCTGAACCGCGCGCTGGTGCACGCCGGCTTCGGCTTCGTGATCGTCGGCTTCGGAACCAAGGTCGGACTCGTGCCGATGCACGCGTGGTTGCCTGACGCGCACTCCGAGGGCCCAAGCCCGGTCAGCGCGATGTTGTCGGGCGCGCTGCTCGCCGGCGCGCTCTATGCGGTGCTCCGCGTCGGGGCCATAGCGCAGCTGGCCGTCGGGGCAACCTACGTGCACACGCTCCTGCTGGCGTTCGGGGCGCTGTCGCTCGTCATCGCCGCCTTCTTTGCGCTGCGCCAGACGAACTACAAGCGCCTGCTCGCCTACTCCTCGATCGAGCACATGGGGATCGTGTCGCTGGGGATCGGCATCGGCGGGCCGATCGCGGCCTACGGCGCGTTCTTCCACATCGTCGTCCACGCGGCGGCCAAGACGCTCGCCTTCTTCGGCGCCGGTGGAATCCTCAGCCGTTACGAAAGTCGGGAGGTCGACGACGTACGCGGGGTCATCACCGTCGCCCCTTTCACCGGTCTGATGGTGCTGATCGGCGCGCTGGCGATCACCGGCGTGCCGCCGTTCGGGATCTTCCGCTCGGAGTTGCTGATCGTCACCGGCGGGTTTTCGCGCTCCAAGTTCACCTTCGCCGGGCTGCTGGTGCTGTTCGCGAACGTGGCGTTCGTCGGCCTCTACCAGACCTTTCACCGGATGGTGCTGTCGCGCGGCGATGACGCCGATCGCGAGAATCCCCGACTCCGGCGCCCGGAGCAGCCGCTGATGGCGGCGGCCATGCTCACGAGCCTCGTGGTGGTGTTAGTCCTGGGCTTGTGGATCCCCGGTCCACTCGACCAACTGCTGCATAGCGCCGTCGGGGTGATTGGGGGGCGCACGTGATCGCGCTCAGCGAGCACCGGTGCGAACAAGCCACGATCGCCGCCGAGCTCGAGCGCGTGGGCGGTCGGCTGATGCTGCTGTTCGTGACCGAAACGCCATCGGGCCGCGAGCTGTGCGCGATCATGCGGACGGGCGATTCGACGCTGCTACTGCGCGCGCCAGTGACCGGCCGCGGCTACCCTGCGGTCACTCCGCGGGTCCCCGCCGCACACTGGTTCGAACGAGAGATTCACGACCTCTGGGACATCGTGCCCGAAGGCCATCCTCGTTTAGAGCCACTGGTTCGCCATGGTCCTGAGCAGGCGGAGATCGCGCTCCCGGCGAACGGCGAGATCGGCGCCGGGCACCGAGGCGCCGAGCGACTCTCCGGTCCGGGGGTGTTCGTTTTCCCCTACGGCCCTGTCCGCTCCGGTGTGTTCGAGGCCGCCCAGTTTCTCGTTCAGACCGGGGGAGAGGATGTCGCCTACTGCGCGCAGCGTCTGTTCTTCAAACGACGCGGAGCGGAAAGGCGCATCTGCGAGGTTCCCCTAGAGCTGGCGGTGCTCGTCGCCGAGCGCGTGTCCGGAACTTCGAGCCTCGCTCATGCGCTCGCGTTCTCGCATGCGGTGGAGGCACTGTCGGCGACCGAGGTGCCGCCGCGCGCGCAAGCGATCCGGCGGATGCTCGCCGAGCTCGAGCGGATGTACAACCACGTCGAGGTCGCGGTCCGCGAGTGCGAGGACGCGTCGCTGTCTGTGGCGCAGGCACAGTTCGCCGCCCTCAAGGAGCGACTTCACCGGCTGGCCGGAGAGATCATCGGCCATCGCTTCCTGCGCGGCGCCGTCGTCCCCGGAGGAGTGCGACTCGACGTTTCTCGAGACATGGCCAATCGCAGCCGAGAGACTCTCGGAGAGTGGGAGCGCGACTACCGGCATGTCGTAGCGATGCTCCTGCAGACCGACTCCTTCCTGGATCGGCTGGTCAGCGCGGGCCCCCTGGCAGAGCAGGATGCCCGGGAGTTCGCGTGCGTTGGCCCCGTCGCGCGCGCGTCCGGAGTCGACCTCGACACGCGCCGTGACGTCCCGTACGACGGATACGGGGAGTTCCTGGTCTCCCGGCACACCGACGGAGATGCGATGGCGCGCATCGAGGTCCGCTTTCAGGAGATCGACGTGTCGCTGGAGCTGATTCGCGAGGCTCTCGGATCGCTCGTCGACGGACCGATCCGCAACGAGCTCGGCGCCTTCGTCACTGACGAGGCGCTCGGCGCCGCCGAGTCGGCCCGAGGGGAGACGCTGTACTGGCTCGAGGCCGGCGGCGCCGCGAGCCTGAGGTTCTGCAAGGTGCGGGCCGCGTCGTTCGTCAACTACGGGATCTTCAACCGCCTGTTCGACTCGCAGGTACTGACCGACTTCTCGTTCATCGAGCACAGCCTCGGCCTCTCGCCCGCGGGGTGCGACGCGTGATCAGGTGGTTCTTGAGCGGGGTCAGCCATCGGCGCCTGACGACCCGCTTCCCTCGGTCCCCGGAGCCTGCGCCGGCCCGCTTCCGGGCCCGGGCCGTGCTCGATCCCGATGCCGCGAACGCCGACCCCGGACGCTGTGTGGAGGTCTGCCTGCCCGGTGCGCTTTCGCTCGACGGTCGGGGCCGGTTGCGCCTCGACGCAAGCCGGTGCATTGGTTGCGGGCTGTGTGTCGAGGAGTGCGGCGAGGAATCGCTGACGATCGACCCCGGCTACGAGCTTGCCGCGACGAGCCGCAGCCGGCTCGTCGTCGGAGACGATGTGCGCGAGACCGAGGTCTTTCCGTCGGGCCTCGGCCGGGCGTTTCGCCGGTCGCTTCACATCCGCCACGTCGACACGGGCTCGGATGGCGCGATCGAGCAGGAGATCGCGGCGCTCCTGAGTCCGTACTACGACATGCAGCGGCTGGGCCTGTTCTTCACCGCGAGCCCTCGCCACGCCGACGTCCTGCTGGTCACGGGGCCGGTCACCGTCCCGATGGAGCAGCCCCTGCGACGCACTTTTGACGCGATGCCCGAGCCACGGGTGGTGATCGCGGCGGGGACGGACGCGTGCAGCGGCGGCATTTGGACCGAGCCCGAGGTGCGGGGCGGGGTCGATCGAGTGCTGCCGGTCGACGTCTATATCCCGGGCGATCCCCCGAGTCCGATCGCGCTGCTCCACGGATTGCTGCTCGCGGCCGGACGCGTGTCCGAGGTCTCGCCGCCCCGGCGACACGACGGGGACGGGCCGCTCCGCCCAGTCCCGTCGGAGGCATGACGTGAGTGCCCTGGCCGTTTTGATGATCGCCGGGTCAGCCGGACTTCTGGGAGCAGCCGTCGTGGGCTGGGCGGCTGGTGAGCGCGCGCGCAGAGCCGGGCTCGGCGTGGCGGCGTGTGCGTCGCTCGTGCTTGCTGCGGCCGGAGTGATCGCGGTGTTCGGCGAGCGGCTCGTGTGGCGACCGTTCTCCTGGTTTGCCCTCGGGACCGGCGGCATTGCGGTCGACAACCTGGCCGGCTTGTTCCTGATCATCACCGGGCTCGTCTCCTTCCCGCTGTTCGTGGCAACCCGAAGGCGGGGACCGCGGAGCGCTCACGCGCTCCGCCCGTTGCTCGTGCTGTGCGTGGTCGCGGTGATTACCGTCGACAACGTTTTCGAGTTCCTCATCGTCTACGAGCTGACGGTCGTGCTCATCTACGCGCTGATCAGCGTGCGGTACGACGATCCACGTGCGCAGCGAGCAGCCGCACTGACTCTGACGCTGGCGAAGCTCGGAGGCGGGGCGGTGCTGGCTGGAATGACCTTGCTCGCCGTCAAGGCGGGAAGCTTCTCGTTCGAGCAGTTGGCTCATTCCGGACCGCTGACCGCGCCG
>DATBYI010000203.1:0-6764 GCA_036513815.1 Solirubrobacteraceae bacterium | reverse complement strand
GCGCAACCGCCGCAGCACCAAGGTGATCGTCCTGGCCGGGGGCACCGACTTCTTCTCGAACGGAATCCACCTGAACGTGATCGAGGCGGCGGCCGATCAGGGCGAAGAGTCCTGGTACAACCTCCACGCGATCGACGACGTGGTGCGTGAGATCCTCGAGACGGACTCGCACATCACGATCTCCGCGCTGTCGGGTGACGCCGCCGCCGGCGGGGTTCCGTTCGCGGTGGCGGCCGACCACGTGGTGGCCCGCGAGGACGTCGTGCTCAACCCGTACTACCAGCACATGGGCGGGCTGTACGGCTCCGAGTACTGGACCTATCTGCTGCCACGCCGCGTCGGCCACGAGCTCGCCGCCGAGATGACGAGCGCCCCGTTCACGCCGATCGGCACCGGCCGGGCGGTGGACATCGGACTGCTCGATGCGACCTTCGGCGACACCGTGGCGAGCTTCCGGGCTCAGGTGCAGGGCCTGGCCGAGCGCCTGGCTCGCCACCCGGACGTGAGCCACTGGCTCGAGCAGAAGCGCCGTGACCGCGGGCGCGACGAGCAGGTCAAGCCGCTCGCCGCGTACCGGACCGAGGAGATGGCGCGCTCGCACGAGTGCTTCTTCGGCGAGGACCGCAGCTACCACGTCGCACGCGGCTTCTTCGTCCACAAAACGGGCGCCCCGTGCACCGTTCAGATCCCCGCTGCCGGCGCTGAGGAGAAGCGCCTGACGGCGAAGCAGCGCGCAGTGACGAAAGTCCGCAAGGTGCCGCCCTCAGGCGCCGCCGCACTGTCTCATAACGCCAAGTCGTCCGGCTCGCGATGAGCGCGGTGACCGGAGCTCCCGCCGCCGACGACGTGCGGAGCGCCGGCCTGGGCGAAGCAGTCCAGGGTCACTTCGATCGTGCGCGCGGACGTCAGTCGGGCGGCCTAGGCGCGTGGGTAATTGGTCGCTGGATCGCGCTCAAGCACTGGCTTCCCAAGGGGCAGCTCCTGCCCGAGCACGTGCTGCGCCGGCGCCACCGCTCGATCGTCATCCTGCTCTGGTTGCACGTTCCGGCGCTGTTCGCGTTCGGCGTGCTGATGGGCAACTCGGTCGAGCACACGGCCATCGACGTGAGCATGGTCGTCCTGTGCGGGATCGGGGCGAGCCTCGAGCGGTTCCGCCTGAAGGCGCGGATCATCGCCGCGTCGTTCGGCCTCGTCACCTGCTCGGCGGTGCTCGTCGACCTGTGGGGCGGGATCACCGAGGCGCACTTCCACTTCTTCGTGATGATCGGGGTGCTGACGCTGTACCAGGACTGGACGCCATTCCTGGTCGCGATCGCCTTCGTCGTCGTCCACCACGGCGTCGGCGGCGTGCTCGATCCCAAGGCGGTGTTCGGCGACAACCCGCAGGCGATCAAGCATCCCTGGTTGTGGGCTTGCATCCACGGCGGGTTCGTGCTCGCGGCGAGCGTCGCGCACATCGTCGCGTGGCGCACGAACGAGAATCAGCTTCTGCGCGATCCACTCACGGGCCTACCCAGCCGGTTGCTCTACCTCAACAACCTGAGGCTGGGCCTCGACCGGCTGGGACGAGGGCCGAATCGCGGCGTGGCGGTGCTGTTCCTCGATCTCGACCGCTTCAAGGTGATCAACGACAGCCTCGGTCACGGCGAGGGCGACGAGCTTCTCGTCGCGGTCGCGGAGCGCATCAGCCACTCGCTGCGCCGGCACGAGACGCTCGCGCGGTTCGGTGGCGACGAGTTCGTGATCCTGTGCGAGGACATCTTCGACGACGAGGACGCCGTCGCCGTGGCCGAACGTGTGCTCAAGGCGTTCAGCCTGCCCTTCCAGCTCGCCCACGGCGAGACGATGGCCGCGGCCAGCATCGGGATCTCGGTCACCTCCGACCCGAGCCAGGACCCCGACGACCTGATCCGCGACGCCGACGCCGCCATGTACCGAGCCAAGGCGGCCGGCGGTGCGCGCGTGGTGCTGTTCGACGAGGTCACGCGTGAGCGAGCGCTGGCGCGGCTGCACAACGAGAAGGCGATCCGCAAGGCGATCGATCGCGAGGAGTTCCGCGTTTTCTTCCAGCCCGAAGTGTCGATCGAGGGCCAGCGGATCATCGGCCTCGAGGCGCTCGTACGCTGGGATCATCCCGAGCGCGGGCTGCTCGGGCCGGGCGAGTTCATCTCGCTGTGCGAGGAGACCGGCCTGATCGTCCCGCTCGGCGCCTGGGTGCTGCGCGACGCCTGCCAGCGCGCGGTGGTGTGGCAGCGCTCGCGTTCGAGCGATGAGCCCCTGATCCTTCGCGTCAACGTATCGGCGCGCCAGCTCGCTCAGGACGCGCTGTGCGACACGGTGTCGAAGGTGATCGAGGAGACGGGGATCGAGCCCGGGCTGCTGTGCCTCGAGGTAACCGAGAGCGTCCTGATCGAGGATCCCGAGTCCTCGATTTCCACGCTGACAAAGCTCAAGGAGCTGGGCGTCAAGATCGCGATCGACGACTTCGGGACCGGCTACTCGTCGCTCGAGTATCTGCGGCGGCTGCCCGTCGACTGCGTCAAGGTCGACCGGTCGTTCGTCCGCGGCGTGCCCGACAACGAGGAGGACGTCGCGATCGTCAACGCCGTGATCGAACTCGGCCACGCGCTGAAGCTGTCGGTGACGGCCGAGGGGGTGGAGACGAGCGAGCAGCTCGGCAACCTCCAGACCGCCGGCTGCGACACGGCGCAGGGCTTCCTCTTCTACCGCCCGGAGCCGCCGGAGGTGGTCGAGCAGCTGTTCGCCGCCGCGCTCAATGCGGGGGACGAGCCCAGCCCCGGCGCCGACCTCGCGCCGACGCCGGCGCCGACGCCGCCCGCTGCGCCCGCGCGGGCCGCGCGACCGCAGCGCCGCCTGATTCCGCCGCCCGGCGTCCCGGGGACTCGCCGGCGACTGGCCCGGAGCTCGCTGGCCGCGGGTCTCAAGGCGATGGCCTCGACCTGGACGAGCGACGAGCGCCGGATGGATGTGTCGGCGGCGCCTGACGGCGGCGCCTTAGCGGCGAGCGGAGACAGCACCGCATGAGTCAAGGACGCGCTGGCGCCGCCGATCAAACGGGTGTGGAAGCCAATCACCTGCCGACGCCCGCCGACGTCCGACACGCCAGGAGGCGGCGCGCCCTCTGCCTCGTCATGTTCGCCGCACTGCTCGAGGTCGTGCTCGTGATGCCGTTCGTCGAACAGCTCGCGGCCAACCCGACCATCCACTTCACCCAGCATGGCTTCATCTTCGCGGGCGGCGTGCTGATGGGACTCGCGCTGCGCGACGTGCAGCGCACGTCGCGCCGCTGAGGCGTTAGGAGGGCCGGCGATGAGCAAGCTGCTCGCCGAGCACTGGCCGCATCTCATCTTCGTGGCCATCGGCGTGGTCGCGTTCCTGTGGACCGCTTACCGCCCCGAGCGCGAGGACGACCGGGTCCGTACGTCGGCCGCGCGTGTCTCGGACCTGCCGTGGGCTTCGGAGCTCGCAGCGCCCGCTTCTAGGTCGGCGCCGGCGAACGTCCGGCGCTCCGCAGCGCGGCGCGGGTTGCTCGCGCTCGGACCGCTCCTCGGCGCGGTGGCGACCGGGGCCGTGCTCTACGGCATCGACGTCGGTGGCGGCTCGCTCCCCGGCGCCGTCATCTGGGTGCACGCCGGGATCTCCACCCTGGCCCTGCTGCTCGTTGTCTACAAGATCGCCGACCTGGGTAAGGGACGCCTGCGCCGGGCGTTCACCCGCGAGCGCTTGCACGACCTGGTGTCGGTCGGCCTCGTCGTCATTTCGGTTCCGCTGGCTTTGACCGGCGTGGTGCTCCTGTTCGCCCCGAGCGCCGGGTCATTTCTCGCGTATACGCACCTGATCTCGAGCGCGTGGTGGACGGGGCTGCTGGCGTGGCATCTGCGCCGGTATATGGGCGCGTCGCTCAGGGCGACGTTCACTGGGAATCTTGGGGCGGCGCCTGCCGGCGGCGCCTCGTCAAAGAACCGCGCGGATCTCCTGCTCGAAGGTCGCGATGTGGCGGGCGATGATGTCCCGCGCTCGGTCGGCGTCCCCGGCTGAGATCGCGTGCAGCGCATCCTGGTGCTCGTGCACGCGGGCGAACAGGTGCGGCAGCCGGTCGATCACGAGGTACCAGATCCGCAGCGACAGGTTGTAGTACCGATCGAGCGTCTCCTCCAGAAACGGGTTCCCGGCGCAGCGGTAGATGAAGCGGTGTACTCGCGTGTCAAGCTCCATCAGCGACTCGAGGTCGTCCGCGCCACGGCTGGCATGGAGCTCCTCGAGCAACCCCTGCATCTCGGCCCGCTGCACATCGGTGATCCGCTCGGCCGCTCGGTAGGCGGCGTGGCTCTCGAGGTGCGCGCGGACATCGGAGATGTGAGCCAGGTCGGTGATGTTGATCTCCGACGCGAACGTGCCGCGGCGGGGGAACACGCTGACGAGGTTCTCGAGCGCGAGGCGCTTGATCGCCTCGCGGACCGGCGTGCGGCCCATCTCGAGCTCGCGCCCGATCAGGTCCTCGTCGATCGGCGCGCCCGGCGCGATGCGCAGCGTGACCAGCCGGTCACGCAGCTCGTGGTACGCGCGGTCGGCGAGCAAGCCACGGGCAGCCCCACCTCGCGCCTCAGAGACGACTGATATATCAGTCACCGTCTGGGAGTTTATATGCGGCGCGAGCGATCGCCAAGGTGCGTTCTGGGTCATACCGCTATATCGCGCGGCGGGTGGGTGGGGCACTCTTCATGTCGCTCCGGAGGACGACCACCCCGAGCGTGACGGCGCAGAGCGCCGCGGCGAACGCGAACGGCGCGCCGTCGCCGGCGGCCTTGGCGAGCGCGCCACCGCCGGCGGCGCCGGTGATCTGGCCAGCCGCCCACGCGAAGTTCACGAGCGCGAGTGCGTACCCCTGGCTCATGCCGTGCGAGTCGGCGGAGTCGGAGAGCATCGCCATGGCCGGAGCCCAGAACGCCCCGAGCGCCACCGTCTCGAGCACGATCACGACGGCGAGGAGCAGCGCGGAGTTCGGAAGCGTGAACAGGAGCAAGGCCACCGAGGCGGCGCCCAGCCCGATGCGCAGGGGGAACATCCGGCCGCGGCGATCCGACACCTTCCCGACGACCGGGCTCACCGTGGCTTCGATGCCCGCGGCGACGAGGAAGGTGGCGCCGATCGCGGCCGCACCGGCGCCGAGTTGGCCGAGGCGGAGAGGGCCGAGCACATTGATCGTGCCCGAGGCCGCCGCCGGGATCGCCACGAGCCACATCCCGAGCGCGATGTCCGGCCGACACAGATGGCGCCCGAGGCTGGCCGAGCCCTGCGGGGGCTCCGGCTTCGGGGGGCGGGGGAGGATGAGCACCGCGGTGGTCAGGCCTGCGGCGACGACGACGACGGCCGAGAACACCGGGCCGCGGCCGAGCGCATGGGCGAGCGTTCCAACGACCGGCCCGAACAGTGCCCCGGCGATCCCGGCGGCGAGCGTGCCGCCGATCGCGCTCCCGCGCCGGTGCACCGGCGTCTCGAGGATCACCCAGAACATGCTGCCCGCCCACGTGCAAGCGCCGCCGAGGCCTTGGAGGAAGCGCGCCGCGTCGAGCAACACGACGTTGTCGAGCAGGCCGAAGGCGAGGCTCGCGCTGCCCATCAAAGCCAGGCCCGTGCACAGCGTCACGCGGGGTCCGGCATGCTGGGCGAGATAGCCGCCGGGCAGAGACCCGATGAGCGTCCCCGCCGCATAGCCCGCCGTGAGCACGCCGGCGGACGCCTTCGAGAGGTGGAGCTGGTGGGTGAGCGACGGGAGCAGCGGCACGACGGCCGCGTAGAACACCGTGTCGAAGAAGATGACCGCCCCGGCGACGAAAAAGAGAAGGGCCGGCGGCGCCTGACGGCGGCGCCTTGGGAGCCGGAGCTCGCGCGCGTTCATGCGCCCTGCAGCCTCGTGCCGCCGGGCGGCCGGCGTCAAGCGCTAGTCGCCGAGCTCGACGCGCCGCCGGACCACGAACTCCTCGAGCTCGGCCCGGATCGCGTCGTCGAGCGGAGGTTGCTCGTAGGCCTCGAGCATGTCACGCCAGATCTCGGAGGCGCGGGCGGTGGTGTCCTTGGCGCCGCGCTTGGTCCACCGGTCGAAGTTCTCGGTGGAGGACAAGAGCGGGCGATAGAAGCACTCGCGGAAGCGCTCGAGCGTGTGCATGGCGCCGAGGAAGTGACCACCGGGGCCGACCTCGGTGTGGGCGTCGAACGCGAGTGACGCCTCGTCGATCTCGAGCGGGGTGAACTCGTGGCGCAGCTCGCGCAGCAGCTCGACGTCGACGATGAATTTCTCGTAGCAGGACACGAGCCCGCCCTCGAGCCAGCCGGCGGAATGCATCACGAAGTTGGTGCCGGCGAGGAACGTGGGCAGGAGTGTCATGAGCGATTCGTAGGCGGCCTGGGCGTCGACGGTCTGCGAGGCGTTGAGGCCGCCACCGCCGCGCCAGGGCAGCCCGAACCGGCGCGCGATCTGGCCCGTGCACAGCACGCCGAGGCCCGACTCCGGGGTGCCGAAGCTCGGCGAACCGGATTGCATGTCGGTGTTGCTGAGGAAGGATCCGAAGACCACGGGGGCGCCCGGGCGGAGCAGCTGCGCCAGCGCGATGCCGGCCAGCGCCTCGGCCACCTGCTGGACGAGCGTGGCGGGCAGCGACACCGGCGACATCGCGCCCATCAGGAGGAAGGGACTGATGACGACGGCCTGGTTGGCCTTCACGTACTCGAACATCGCGGCGAGC
>DATBYI010000202.1:0-8667 GCA_036513815.1 Solirubrobacteraceae bacterium | reverse complement strand
TGCAGCACGCGGTCGGCGATCGCCGCCGCCTCGGGCTCGTGGGTGACGATCACGACCGCGCGGTGGCGCAGGTTGCGCAGCAGGGCGAGCACGGTGGCGCCGTTCTCCTGATCGAGATTGCCGGTCGGCTCGTCGGCCAGCACCACCTCGGGATCGTTGACGAGCGCGCGGGCGATGGCCAGCCGCTGCTGCTCGCCGCCCGAAAGCTCGTGGGGCCGGCGCCCGGCGATCTCGGTCAGGCCGAGCTCACCGATCAGGCGGCGAGCACGGCGCTCTCCATCCCGTCCGGCTCCGGGCAGCCGCGCCGGCAGCAGCACGTTCTCCTCGCCGCTCAGCTCCTCGATCAGGTGGAAGGCCTGGAATACGAAGCCGACGTGGCGCAGGCGGGTGCGGGCCAGGCTGCGCGGACGCTGCCTCGTGATGTCCTGGCCGGCGAGGACGATCTGGCCGGCGTCGGGCCGGTCGAGGCCGCCGAGGAGGTGCAGCAGCGTCGACTTGCCGCTCCCCGAGCGACCGAGCACGGCGACCACCTCGCCCTCGTCCACCTCGAGCGCGACGCCGTCGAGGATTCGCCGCTCGGCGCGCCCGACGCCGAGCGTCTTGACGATGCCCCGTGCTTCCAGGACGGGCATCGGTCAACGGTAGCCGACCCCCGCGAGGTCAATCAGAACATAACGAGCGCGGCGCTTTCCGCCGGCAACGTGAACTCGTACTGGCCCTGACTGACCTTCACCGTCGCAACCCGCGAGCGCCCGGAGAGCCGGCCGGTCGTCGTGTGGGTGCCGAAGCTCTGGCCGCCGAGTGTGATCCCGCTCGTGCTGTCGAGCTCCGGGCCACGCAGCCGCTCGAGCGTCGCCGGACGGTCACCGGCGCCGCTCACCGCGACCGTGCGCCGGTCGAGGCTCTCGTTGATGAGCAATACGCGAGTGTGCCCCCCGGGGCCGTGGGTGGCCCACACCTTGACCCCCTCGGCGTTCGTGATCGTGGTGGCGGCAAGGCGCGATCCCGCCGGGGCGGCCTGGGCGAACATGAGCAGGCCGTAATACTCCGGGGCGACCTGCGCGCTCCACCGGCGAGTGTGGGTGAAGGTGAACAGCTGGTAGGTGGCCCCCGGATAGGTGTGGATGTTGACGCCGTCGACGCCGACCTCGGCCATGTCGAAGAGCGCGTCGAGCGCCCACAGCGCCGAGACGAACGCGTTGCTGACACCGGGCGCCTGCCCGCACGAGTCGGTGTTCATCTCGTCGATGCGCAGCGGGAGATGATGGGCGTGCGCGACGGGGACGTACGGCGCGACCTCGTCGGCCAGGCCCGTCGTCGCGCCGGGGGCGAGGAGGTGCGCGGCGGTGGGATAGACCGGGTCGGAGGGTGCGACGAAGCACGTCTGGACCGGGTACGCGTGCAGGGTGGCGACGCTGACGCGCGGCTCGGCGTTGAGAAACGCGCCGGTGTCCGCCATCCAACTGGGTGCGCCGGTGGCGGGTCCGGCGAGCGGCCCCGGGAGGCCCGCGGCGAACGAGGTGAAGTCGTCCAGGTAGGACGCGAAGTCGTAGCCGGGGGGACGTCCCGTCACGTGGACGCCACCGGGCGCGACGTACCACGTGAAGGTGCCGTACAGATTCGGCTCGTTCCCGAGCTCTAGCGCCTCGATCCATCTCTTTCCGATGTCTCGCTCGAACGCGTTCGCCTCGCCGTCGGCCGTGGCGCGGCTGTCGGCCTCGAGGTCGATGCCCATGATCAGCCGGGCCTTCAGGTCGCTGGCGACCGCGTGCATCACGCCGAGCCAGCGCGGGGTGAGCGTGACGCGAACGCCGTGTGGCTTGCTCAGCCCGGGCACCGGGTACCACGCCCAGTCGGTGCTGTCTCCGCCGATCCGGAGCACCGGCGACTGATCTGGGGTGAGGTTGCGAACGAGTTGCAGGAAGACCGGGTTCGGCGCGTTGGGGTCGTCTCCGGCGTAAGGGAGGATCGCGGTGTTCTCGAGCGACAGCCCGAGGAAGCCGGGTTGAATGAGCGCTCCGCCCTGGGCGCGCGAGACGGTGACGACGGCGACGTCCTGCGCGATCCGGCTCGCCGGTGCGGCCAGCGCCGACGCGCCGCCGAACACGGCGAGCGCGGTCACGAGCGCGAATGCCGCGGCGAGGCGATGCCGGCGAGGGCGAAGCAACGTCGCGGCAGTTTGGCAAGCCCGGTGGCCGATAGGCTGGAGCCCGCGATGAGCGCGACCCTTCCGATCGAGCGTCGACCCCTCGGGCGTTCCGAGCTGACCCTCCCGCGCGTCGCGCTTGGGTGCGGGAACTTCGGCGGCGTCGGGTCGGCCCCTGAGCTGTTCGGCCAGGGCCTCAGCGAGGACGAAGCGTTCGCGTTGATGGACGCAGCGTGGGAGCTCGGCATCGACCACTTCGACACCGCGGATGCCTACGGGGGTGGTCGAAGCGAGCGGATGATCGGAAGCTGGATGCAGACCCGTCGGGTTCGGCCGACGATCACGACGAAGACGTTCAACCCGATGGACACCGGCGCGGACAAGGGGCTAGCGCCCGAGCGGATCGCCCGCCAGCTCGAGTCGAGCCTCGACCGGCTCGACCTCGACGGCGTCGATCTCTACCTGGCCCACGAGTTCGACCCCGACGTGCCGGTCGCCGAGACGATCGGCGCGTTCGAGGACCTCCGGACCGCCGGCAAGATCCGCGCCTACGGCGTCAGCAACTTCAGCGCCGACCAGCTCGCGGCGGCGCTGTCCGCCGGGACCCCGAGCGCGGTCCAGAACGAGCATTCACTGCTGGCGCGCGCCGACGACGCGACCGTGCTCCCGGTATGCGAGCGCGAGCAGGTCGCCTATCTCGTCTTCAGCCCGCTCGCGGGCGGTTGGTTGACCGGGAAGTACCGCCGGGACGAGCCCTTTCCGTCCGGGTCGCGAATGACCCAGCGGCCCGGGCCGTATGAGCCGTTCCTGTCCGACGACACCTTCGACCGGCTGGCGCTCCTCGAGCAGCTGGCGGGAGAGCTCGAGCGCTCGATGGCGGGGCTGGCCCTGGCCTGGCTGTTCGCGGACCCGCGCGTGACCCAGGTCGTCGTCGGGCCCGGCCGACCGGAGCACCTGACCCCGGTGCGCGAGGCGCTCGAGCGACCTTTGAGCCTGGCCGAGCGAGACGAAGTCGGGCGAGCCGCCGCCGTCAGGCGCCGCCGGAGGAGGTCCCAATCCTGATCCTGAGTCACGACGACGTGCTGAACGCACTGTCGCCGGAGGAATGCGCCGACGCGATGGCGGCGGTGCTGGCGGCTCACGCTCGCGGCGAGGCGCTGATGCCCCTGCGCTCGGTGGCCCGCTTCGACGGCGCGGCGGGGTTCATGGGGCTGATGCCGGCCTGGCGCGGCGGCGCCGAGCCCGCGTTCGCGCTCAAGTCGATCTGCATCATGCCCGGAAACCCGGCGCGCGGCCTCGACGCCCATCAAGGAACCGTGACGCTGTTCGACGGATCGACGGGCGCGCCGACGGCGATCCTTGACGCCTCGGCGCTAACGGCCGTGCGCACGGCCGCGGTGAGCGCGGTGGCGACCCGAGTGCTCGCTCGCGAGGACGCGCGCGTGCTTGCCGTCCTCGGCGCCGGCGTGCAGGCCCGCGCCCATCTGCGCGCGCTGAGCACCGTGCGGGAGTTCTCAGAGGTGCGCGTGTACGCGCGTTCGGCCGAGCACGCGCGCGCGCTGGCGGACGGAGGCGCGACGGTGGCGTCGAGCGCCGAGGAGGCGGTCCGCGGCGCCGACGTCGTCGTGCTCGCGACGAGCGCGCGCGAGCCGGTGGTGAGCCGCGAGTGGCTCGCGACCGGCGCGCACGTCAACGCGATCGGCGCGAGCGTGGCGAGCTCCCGCGAGCTCGACGTCGACACGGTGGCGGCGAGCGCGCTCTTCTGCGACAGCCGTGAGTCGCTGCGCAACGAGGCGGGGGAGTTCCGGTTGGCGATCGAGCAGGGAGCGATCACCGGCGAGGACCACGTGCGAGCCGAGCTGGGCGAGGTGCTCGCCGGAATGGCGCCCGGCCGGACAAGCCCGGAGGAGCTGACGCTGTTCCGCTCGCTCGGGCTCGCGGTGGAGGATTTGGGCGCGGCCGAGACCGCGGTGGCGCGGGCGCGGAAGTTGGGTCTCGGCGTCGAGGTGGAGCTGTGATCGAGTTGCGTGAGATCGAGGCCGCTCGGGCCCGGATCGCCGACGTGGCGACGCGGACACCGCTCGTGCGTCTGTACGCCCCCGAGGTTCCGCCCGACACGGAGATCTACCTGAAGCTCGAGTGCCTCCAGCCGATCGGGTCGTTCAAGATTCGCGGGGCGACCAACGCGGTGCGGCTCGCCCCCGAGGCCGAACGCAACCAGGGCCTCGTCACAGCGAGCGCCGGGAACATGGCCCAGGGCGTGGCCTGGGCGGCGCGGGAGCTGGGCCTGCGCGCGACGATCGCCGTACCCGAGCACGCCCCGGAGGCTAAGCTCGGCGCGATCGAGCGCCTCGGCGGCCACGTGCTCAAGCTCCCCTACGACGAGTGGTGGCAGGTGATCGTGACCAGCCGCGTCGACGGCGTCGACGGGCTGTTCGTGCACCCCGTCCAGGACGAGGGCGTGATGGCGGGCAACGGCACGATCGGCCTCGAGATCCTCGACGACCTGCCCGACCCGGATGCCGTCGTCATCCCGTACGGCGGGGGCGGCCTCGCGACTGGAATCGCCAGCGCGATCCGCGCGCTCAAGCCCGACACGAGGATCTACACCGCCGAGCCCGCCACCGGCTCCGCGCTGGTAGCCGCGCTCGAGGCGGGTGAGCCGACCGACGTCGAGTACTCCCCGTCCTTCGTCGACGGCGCGGGGAGCCGGCGCGTACTCGACACGATGTGGCCCTGCGTGCGCCCGCTCGTCGACGACGCGTTCGCCGTCCCGATCGATGCCGCTGCCGGGGCGGTCCGCACGCTCGCCGGCCGCGCGCACGTGATCGCCGAGGGCGCCGGCGCGCTCGCCACCGCGGCGGCGCTGGCCGGACGCGCGGGCACCGGCAAGGTGGTGTGCATCGTCTCGGGCGGCAATATCGATCTTTCGAAGCTGGCCGAGATCCTGCGGGGTGCTGTCGCGTGAGCGACGATTCCTTTGATCCGGTTTTGCCCGGTCCCGGCGCGACCGACTACGAGCGCTACCTGCGCACCGACGAGCTGTTGTCGTTGCAGAAGCCGCCCGAGGAGCGCGTCCACCACGACGAGCTGCTCTTCCAGACCGTCCACCAGGCCTCCGAGCTCTGGCTGAAGCTCGGAACGACCGAGGTCGACGAAGCCGCCGGCAGCCTCGAGCGCGATGAGCTTGCCGCGGCCATCCGCCTGCTCCGCCGCGCCGTGCTGTGCCTGCAGTACGTCACGACCCAGCTCGACATGCTGAACCAGATGTCGCCGTGGGAGTACCAGCAGGTGCGGGTCGTGCTCGGGCACGGCAGCGGCTTCGACTCGCCGGGATTCCGGCGCATCCCGCGGGTGACCCAGCGGATCGGCAAGGCGTTCGACCGTCAGCTCGAGCGTGCCGGCTTGACCCTCGATGAGCTGTATATCCACGGCCGGGAGCACGAGGACCTGTATCAGGTGGCCGAGCTCCTGACCGAGTGGGACGAGCGGATCTGGGTGTGGCGCTTCCGCCACTACTCGATCGTGGCCCGCGCCCTGGGGGAGGAGACGATCGGAACCCAGGGGACGCCGGTCCAGGTTCTCGGCAAGCTGATCGCGCAGCGTCAGATCCCCAAGCTGTGGGAGGTGCGGAGCCGGCTCGTCGAGCTGTTCGACGCCGAGCAGAAGGGCAACGCCGCGTAGCCTTTCGAGCCATGGTCGCCGCGGACCGACTCCTCGCGTTTGCCCTTACCGCCTTCGTGGTGATCGTGATCCCCGGGCCGAGCGTCCTGTTCGTGGTCGGCCGCGCGCTCGCCTGCGGCCGGCGGGTTGCCGTGCTGACCGTCGTGGGCAACGCGCTCGGCGAGTACGTCCAGGTGATCGCGGTGGCGATAGGCATCGGGGCGCTGGCCGAGCAATCGGTGGCGGCGTTCACCGCGCTCAAGCTGCTCGGCGGCGCGTACCTGATCTATCTCGGCGTCAAGACGTTTCGCGAGCGCAAGTCGCTCGCCGCCGCGCTCCGGTCGTCGGCGGCGCCGCGATCGGACCGCCGCGCGTTCGTGGAGGGCTGGACGGTCGGTGTCACCAACCCGAAGACCGTGGTGTTCCTCGCCGCGATCCTGCCCCAGTTCGTCAACCGGGGCGCCGGCGACGTCCCGGCACAGATCCTCGTTCTCGGCGCCGTGTTCGCGGCGATCGCCGTCGCCTCCGACACGATCTGGGCGGTGGCCGCGGGCGGCTTCCGCGTCTGGTTCTCGCGCTCTCCGCGAAGGCTCGAGTTGATCGGGGGAGCCGGGGGGCTGGCGATCATCGCGGTCGGCGCCGGCCTCCTGGTTTCAGGGCGCAAGGACTGAGGATGAGAGCGACTTAAGGTTTCGACCGCTCCGGGGCGGGTATCCGCCTGCGCTGTCAACCCGAGTGGAGGAAGGGACCATGTCAGAGCGCATCGCCGCTGCCGTCTGGGTCAAGCCGAAGAGGAGGTTTGCCTTCTGCTCGGGTGTGGCGGCGTTCATCGTGGCGGTCGCCGTGTTTGTCGCCGTCATGTCCGGTTCGTCCAGCGCCGCTCCCGCCAAGGGGCGCCCGCACCAGGCCGGGACGGGGAACTCCGGAATGAGCCAGGCGGACATCAACGCACGCGTCACGGCGCTGATCAACCAGATGACGGTGAAGGAGAAGTTCGGGCAGCTCACGATGGCCGGCCCCGCCACTCCCACCGGCAGCGATCTGATCCCGCTGGCCGAGAGCGGACAGATTGGCTCGGTGCTCGATCTCACCGGGGTGGCCAACATCAACGCCGTCCAGCAAGCCGCGGTCAACAACTCCCGGCTTCACATCCCGCTGATCTTCGGCCTCGACGTGATCCACGGCTACCGGACGATGTTCCCGGTCCCGCTGGCCGAGGCATCGAGCTGGGACATGTCGGCGATCCAGAACGACGAGGCGGTCTCGGCCGACGAGGCGACGGCCGACGGGATCAAGTGGACGTTCAACCCGATGGTCGACATCAGCCGCGACCCGCGCTGGGGACGCGTGGTCGAGGGCGCCGGCGAGGACCCGTTCCTCGGCTCGGCGGTAGCCGCGGCCAAGGTGGAGGGCTACCAGGGCTCGAGCTACGCCGATCCGGACAAGATGGCCGCCACCGTCAAGCACTTCGCCGCCTACGGCGCCCCGGTGGCCGGGCGCGAATACAACACGGTCGACATGTCGACCCAGCAGCTCTTCAACGACTATCTGCCGCCGTACAAGGCGGCCATCGACGCCGGCGCGGCGACCGTGATGAGTTCGTTCAACTCGCTCGACGGCGTGCCCAACACGGCCAACCCGTACACGCTGACCAACATCCTGCGGAACGAGTGGGGCTTCGGCGGCACCGTGTTGAGTGACTATCAGGCTGTCCAGGAGCTCGAGGACTTCGGCTACGCGGCGAACGGCGCCCAGGCCGCCGAGGAGTCGCTGAACGCGGGTCTCGACATCGAGATGGCGGTGACGCTCGGACAAACGTCGGGCAACCCGATCTACGACACGTTCGATACGTACGGGCCGAAGCTTCTGCGCGAGGGCAAGATCACGATGTCCCAGCTGAACACCGCCGTGCGCCATGTGCTGACCCTCAAGTACCTGGCCGGCATGTTCTCTAACCCGTACCCGGGGAGCGCCTCGCGAGTGGCGAGCTCCGAGTTGACCCAGGCGCATCTGAACGCCGCCCGGACGATGGCCGACGAGTCGATGGTGCTGCTCAACAACAACAACCACGCGTTGCCGCTCAGCGCGAGCACGTCGAGCATCGCCGTGGTGGGCCCGTTCGGCGACGATCCGCTCGACCAGATTGGCGACGACGTTCCGATCGGGTATGACACCAGCGCAGCGGCCCTCGCATCTGGAGGCTCGGACAAGGTCGTCTCGGTGTTCGACGGCATCAAGGCGGCCGACTCGGGCGGCAACGTGACCTACACGCAGGGATGCGACGCCACCTGCACCGACACCAGCGGGTTCGGCGCGGCGGTCGCGGCCGCCAAGGCGGCCAAGGTCGCCGTGGTCGTGGTGGGCGAGCCGTCCTCGGATGCGGGCGAGGCGTCCTCGCTCAGCGATATCGACCTACCCGGCCAGCAGCTCGCGCTCGTGCAGGCGATCGCCGCCACCGGCACGCCGTACGTCGTGGTGCTGATGAACGGACGGCCGATGACCATTCCGTGGCTCGCCGACAACGCGCCGGCCTTGCTCGAGGCGTGGTATCCCGGCACCGAGGGAGGCGACGCGGTCGCCGACCTACTGTTTGGCAAGGTCAACCCGAGCGGCAAGCTGACCATGTCGTTCCCGGTCGACGTCGGCCAGATCCCGGTCTCGTACAACGAGCTCCCGACCGGCCGGCCTTACAGCGCGACCAACAAGTACACCTCGAGGTACCTGGACATCCCCAACGCGCCGCAGTATCCGTTCGGCTACGGGCTGTCCTACACGACGTTCTCGATCTCGAACCTGACCGCGCCGAGCAACGTTTCGGCGAACCGGCCGTTCCAGGTGACCGCGCAGATCCAGAACAC
>DATBYI010000201.1:0-3747 GCA_036513815.1 Solirubrobacteraceae bacterium | reverse complement strand
CTTCGGCTACCTCACGTTCTACGTCGTCTCGTTCACCGTCTTTGACATGCCCAGGCGCGCGCGTCAGATCCAGGCTGTCGGCGGGCTGGCCGCACTCGACCTGATCGCGGGGCTCGTGTTCGGGCCGTTGCTCGGCTGGATCTGAGTCGGGCTAGCGCTTCTCGCCCGCACGCGCGAAGCCCGCAGCGGCGCGCGTCAGCTCGTGCGAGCTGATGACGCGGTCGATCAGGCCGTACTCCAGAGCCTGCTCCGCGGTGAAGTAGCGGTCTCGGTCCATGTCGTCGTGGACGCTTTCCAGCGACTGGCCCGTGTGACGGGCGTAGATCTCATCCACGTGGCGGCGCAGCTCCAGCGTCTCGCGCGCGTGGATCTCGATATCCGCCGCCTGCCCTTCGAAGCCGCCGGAGGGCTGGTGGATGAGGATGCGGCTGTTGGGCAGCGCCATCCGCTTGCCCGGGGCGCCTCCTGCCAGCAGCAGCGAGCCCATGCTCATGGCAACGCCAAAGCAGATCGTCTGCACGTCGGGCTTGATGAACTGCATCGTGTCGTAGATCGCGAGCCCGGCATAGACCGATCCACCCGGTGAGTTGATGTACACCGAGATGTCCTTGTCCGGGTCTTCTGATTCCAAGTGGAGCAGCTGGGCCACGATCAGGTTTGCGATCTGATCGTCCACTGGGGTCCCCAGGAAGATGATCCGCTCGTTGAGTAGACGGCTGTATATGTCGAAGGCACGCTCCCCCCGGGAGGTCTGCTCGACAACCATCGGTACGAGTGGGCTCATCGTCCTCGCTTCTTTCGCTTCCTCGGCCGGAATCCTGCCGACTCTAGCAACCGGCCAGGCCCGTCTGGGCAGGGCAAGTAGTACTTCCGTCCAGTCTTGCGGGATCAAACGCGCGTCGTCGGCGCGCTAGCTGCCCGGCGTCCAGAGCTGTCCCGAGGGTGATTGGGGATCCTGTTCACGGGCCTCCTTGCCGGGTGTCCACAGCTTCTCGCGAGCCTTTGCCTGCTCGACCGTGATCGGCTTGGCCTCGGCGACGAGCAGCTCGATCGCCTGGCGGTTGGCCACCTCGGCGCGGAGCCGATCGAGGCGCCCCGTCGAGTTCAGCCGCTCGAACAGCTTGTCGACCGTCGTGTTCTGCCGCTCGGCGGTCGGCTCGAGCGCCTCCCGGACATCGTCGTCGCTCGGCTCGATGTTTTCCGCCTCAACGATCGCCGCCAGGATCGCCTCGCGCTTGAGCGCGGCGGCCGCCTCCGGTTCCGCCTCATGCGCGAGCGTCTCCTCCTCGCGGTCGGTGAGCCGCAGGTAGGCCTCCTTGGAGATGCCCTGGCGGGCCAGCATCGCGAAGGTGTCCTCGAGTAGCTCGTGTGCGCGCGCGTGGACCAGCTTGTCGGGTACTTCGACCTCGGCCTCGGCCACCGCGGCCTCGACGACGGCGTCCTCGAACTCGCGTTCGATCGCGCGCTCGTCGATCTGGCGCAGGCGCCCGGCGATGTCCTCGCGCAGCTCGGCCAGCGTGTCGAAGCCGGCGGCCTCGGCGGCGAAGTCGTCGTCGAGCTCGGGCAGGCGCTTCTCCTTGACCTCGTTGACCGTGACGGCGAACTGCGCCTCCCGGCCAGCGAGCTCGGTGGCGGGGTAGTCCTCGGGGAAGGTGATCGTCACCGTCCGCTCCTCGCCCGCCCTCGCCCCGATCAGCTGTTCCTCGAACCCGGGCACGAGGCGCCCAGAGCCGAGCTCGAGCAGCTGGTCGCGCCCGGTCCCGCCTTCGAACTCCTCGCCGTCGACGGTCCCGACGTAGTCCATCACCACGTGGTCGCCGCTCTGGGCGGGCCGATCGACCGTTTCGAGCGTGGCCAGGCGGTCGCGCAGCCGCTCGATCTCCTCGTCGATCTGCGAGTCCTCGACGTGGGGTTCGCGCCGGCCCACCTCGAGGCCCTTGTACTCCCCGAGCTTGGCCGCCGGGCGCACCCCGATCTCGATCGAGAACGAGAGCGGCTGCCCCTCGGCCGGAAGCTCTGACGGGACGTCGAGGTCGGGTTCGCCCACCGGGGCGATCCCAGCGCCGTCGATGGCGTCGGCATACCAGCTTCCGAGCGAGCTGCGAAGCGCCTCGTCGAGCACCGCCTCGCGGCCCAGCCGGCGGATGACCACGGGCGCGGGCACCTTGCCCTTGCGGAACCCGGGCACGCGCAGCTGGCGGCCGAGCTCGCGCGCGGCCTGCTGGACGCGCCGCTCCACTTCCTCGGAAGCGACCTGCGCCTCGACGCGGACGCGCGACTCGGGGAGCTCGGTGACACTGGTTGTGACGTAGTCGGCCATTTGATGCGTTCGAGACGATAGCTTGGGCGCGTGGTTTCCCGAGTTGCCGGCCGGCTGATCACAGGCCCGCTGGGCTTTTTCCTGGCCGGCGTTCTCGACGTCGGGCTGATCCTCGTCGCCTATGCGCGCTGGCGCATGACTCGGCGCTCCAGGGCCCGACGCGGCAACCGCCGAAGAATTCTCACTCCCCCATCGTGACCGAGCCGACCGGACCGCTCGTGCGGCTCGTCCCCCTGAGCAGCGAGCGGATCTCGCGCAGCGCCACCGGCAGCGTCGTGTTGTCGTAGATGCGCGAGGCGCGGATCTCGGCCACCATCCCGAGCACCCGCTCGAGCGACTCCGCGTTGCGCTCCGACCAGGCCTCGATCGCCGCCTCGGCACCTACCTGCTGCCCGGACGCCGCGGCCATGCCGCCGGCGTCGAGCACCTTGCGAGTCAGCTCGCGGTACAGGTTGAACAGGTCGTCGCGGAGCGAGGCCCGAGCCAGTGCCTGCCACCGATTGGCCCGGGGAAGCTCGATGATCCGGTCGCGCAGCCAGTTGAGCTCGAGCCGCGAGCCCACGCGGAAATAGACCTCGAGCACATCCGTCGGTTCGCGCTCGGTCGCCGCGGCCACCTCGACGATGTCGAACAGCGCGAGCATGGACGGCATCCCAGCCGCCCGCTGGGCCAGCGCCGTCGGCACGCCGGCGTCCTCGAGCTCGGCGGCCCGGGCCTCGAAAGCCTCGCGGTCGGCGCCCTCGAGCGGGGTGGGCAGCGCCGCCTGGAGCATCTCCGCGCCGGCACGGAAGCGCCGGATGGTCTGCGCGACGCTGACCTGGTAGGGGTTGGCGCGCACGAGCCACCGGGTGGCGCGCTCCACGAGCCTCCGGGCCTCGATCAGCATCGCGAGCTGCGTCTGCGCCGCGACCTGGTTGTCGAGTGCCTCCACCTGCTCCCAGAACGAGCGCATGTCAAGGACCTCGCGGGCGGTGGCGTAGGCTCGGGCGAGGACCGCCGGCAGCGCTCCGGTCTCCTCCACGAGACGGAAGGCGAACGTCGTGCCGGCCCGGTCAACCAGCTGATTGGCCACCACGGTGGCGATGATCTCGCGCTTCAGGCGGTGGCTGCGCATCTGCTCGGAGTAACGCTCGGGAAGCGGAGGCGGGAAGTAGCGCTCGAGGTCGTGGGCCAGGTATCCGTCCTCGGGCAGGTCGGAGTCCAGCAGCTGTCGGTAGAGATGGATCTTGATGTAGGCCATCACGACCGCCAGCTCCGGCGCGACGAGCCCCTGGTGAGCCGCCTTTCGCTCGTCGATGATGTCGTCGGAGGGCAGGAACTCGAGCTTGCGGTTCAGTCCGGCGTTCTGCTCGAGGTAGCGGATCAGGCGCGCGTGCACGTCGACCATGGCCGGGGCCTGAGCGAGCGCGAGGCTGATCGCCTGGGTC
>DATBYI010000200.1:0-7592 GCA_036513815.1 Solirubrobacteraceae bacterium | reverse complement strand
ACCGATCCCCAGGCCGCCTCCGTCGGGCTCACCGAAGCCGCGGCGCGCGATAAGGCGATCGACGTCCAGACCCTCGAGTACGACCTCGGCAAGGTCGCCGGGGCCAGCCTGCTTCGCGACGGCTACAGGGGCCACGCCAAGTTCGTCGTCGACCGCGCGAGCGACACCCTCGTCGGAGCGACGTTCGTCGGGCCTGAGGTGGCCGAGCTGCTCCACGCGGCCACGATCGCGATCGTCGGAAAGGTGCCGCTCGAAACGCTCTGGCACGCCGTTCCGTCCTACCCGACGGTCAGCGAGGTCTGGCTGCGGCTGCTCGAGTCGCGCTGAGCGGCACTGTCGCCGCGCTCGCCGCGCTCGCTGCGATCAGGCGACAAGCGACAGGTCAGGCGCCTGGTAGGCGACCGTCCGGTCCCGGCCGCCGCGCTTGGCCGCATACAGGGCATGGTCGACGCGCTCGAGCATCGACCGGACGTCGCCGGGGACGACGGTGGCTGTAACGCCCGCGCTCACGCGCGCCGCCGGGAGGTCAGGGTCATCGGTGGCGGCGAGCGCACGGCGAACGCGCTCGGCAAACGCCTCGGCTCCGGCCTGATCGCAACCGGGCATGAGTAGGGCGAACTCCTCGCCGCCGAGCCGCGCTGCGACGTCGATCCGCCGGGATTCGGCCTCGAGCACGCGGGCCATGTGGACCAGCACCCGGTCGCCGACGACGTGCCCCCAGCGATCGTTGATCGCCTTGAAGTGGTCGATGTCGAAGATGGCCAGCGCGATCGACTGGCGCTCGCGCGCAGCGTGGGAGAGCTCCCGCTCGGCGTGCTCGTCGAACCCGCGCCGGTTGAGCAGGCCGGTCAGAGGGTCGGTCCGCGCCTCATCGGCCAGCCGGGCGAGCAGGACCTCGTTGCGGCGTTCGAGCACGAGCACGACAAGCGCGACGCCGGTGACCGAGACCATCACGTCCAGCCAGCGCCCCGGATAGGCGTCCGCGGCGGGCAACGCGAGCAGCGTGAGCGCGTGCCCAACGGCCACGCAGGAAAGGATCACCACCGCTCCCCGCCGGCTGAAGAAGAACGTGGTCCAGAACACGGGCAGCGCGTAGAGGACGGCGCCATCTCCGGGACCCGGGCTGGTCGACAGCGCGTAGGCGATGAGAGCCACCCCGAGCGGCCCGAGAACCGCCAGTGCCTTCCTGGGCAGCCGCGGGCCCACGGCCATCAGCACGAAGAACAGGACGAACACGACCACGATCGGCAGGACCGAGAACGGGGGATCCCCCGGAAGGAAGCCCTCGATCCCACCGTCGAGCCCGGCGATGCCATAGATCGCCGCGGCCGTGTAGGCCATGATTCGGCGGTTCTCGCGGATGTCGTGAAGCGACGAGTCCATCGCGGACGTATCGGCCTTGGGTCTCAGGATCTCCAGGCCCCCGGCTCGCCGCTCAGCACACGTTGCCGGGAGGGCGCGACAGGCGGCAACGCCCGGGCGCAGATCTTCAGGCTGGCGGCGGCGGCGGCGCGAGCAGGAACGTCTCGACGGCCACGTCGCGGTGGGTGTCTATACCGCTGACCAGCGCCAGCGTAGGACGGGCGAGGATCCGTTCGACGGCCCCGCGCATCTCGTCCTCGAAGGTCTCATGGAGGAGAAGCCGGTAGTCGCGCACCCGTTCGTGCTGGTCCAGCGCCACGAGCCTGCGCTCGCTCACGGTCATGGTGTCCTGGAGGACCACCACGAGCACGTCAGCGCCGGCGAACCGGGCTCGGGAGTGGGTCGGACCGCGACCGAACGCAGTCTTGTAGAGGTGCACCATAGAGTTGGAGATCTCGAGCAGCGGGCTCACTCCGCCAAACGCCTCGGGCGGCCGGTCGACGGTGCTCATGAGAACCGCTCCCGCGGTCGCGGGTCGGCGCCGGCCCGTGCCGCCGGGCGCCGTGACGAGGATTCCGTTAGTCGGCCTGCGGCTCGAGCACGAAGATCTCGAACGTCCGGGGCGGGTGAAACACGATCTGGCTGTGATAGGTGAGCACGGGGCGGTCCAGCAGCTCGGCCACCGCGGCCATCACGACGTCGGCCACCGTCTCCTGGAAGGCCAGGCGATAGTTGCGCACGAGATCCTCCTTGCCATCGGCCAGGAGCGTCTCCTCGTTGCGCGTCAGGCCGCCTTCCATCACGACGAACACGTAGTCGTCGAGGATCCAGGCCTTCGCGGCGGTCGGGCCGCGACCGTAGAACTGCTTCTTCATGCCGACCATCGCGTTGGCCAGCGCCGTGCGCACCGAGCCCCCGGGCTCGTTCGGCATCCGGCCGCCGCCTGCCTCGACCAGCTCGCGCGCCGCGCTCTTCTCCGTTGACTGCTCGTCGGCCGCCATGCCCGACCCCTACCCCGGGGGTTCCCCGGTGAGTCGGACGCTCGGCAACCGCCGCTGACGGGGTCGTTCTCGGATCATGCTCTCGTAGGGCTGCAGATGAGCGGCGCAAAGCGGTTCCTCCGGCTGGCGTGACCACCACCGCCCGGCCCCCAGACCGAAGGGCCCGCCACGATGGCTCGGTTGTCCGCCCGCCGGCGCTCCCCGTAGATAGCGCGCGGCCTGCAGCTAGCGCCAGATTTTACTCCGGGCTGGGGATCAGTACGGTGCGGACGGTGCGCATCGCCGTGCTGGCCGACATCCACGCGAACGCGCCCGCGCTACGCGCGGTTCTTGGCGAGCTCGACGGGGAGCACGTGGATGCGATCGTGGTGGCGGGCGACGTCGTGGGCGGACCACTCGTGCGCGAGACGCTCGAGCTGATGGCCAGCCGATCCGAGCCGCTGCACTGGTTGGCCGGCAACTGCGAGCGCGAGACGCTGGCCGTGTACGACGGCGCGCCGGTGTCCGATGATCCGCCTGGCCGTGCCGCCGCGTGGAGTGCCCGCGCCCTCGACGAGCACTGGCGCGCCGCGATTGGCCCGTGGCCGATCAGCCTCGCCCTCGACGGAGTCCGCTTCTGCCACGGGTCCCCGCGCCGTGATGATGAGATCCTCACGCGCGTCACCACCCCGGAGGCGATCGCCGAGGCGCTTTCGGGCACTCCGGAGCGGCTCGTCGTCGGCGGTCACACCCACCAGCAGATGGTGCGCGAGCTAGGGGGCCGCCCTCAGGCGCCGCCGACAAATTTGATCCTCTCCGGGCCTCGCACCTACGCGAACGCCGGGAGCGTCGGGATGCCCTACGAGGGTCGTCCGGGCGCCTTCTGGATGATCGTCGAGAACGGGACCGCGTCGCCCCGTGTGACGACCTACGACCTCGACGCCGCGCTGTCCGAACTCCGGCGCTCCGGCTTCCCTGACCTCGATGACATGCTGGTGGAGTCTCAGCTCGACCCCGCCGATCCCGATTGGGTCGCGGCGTACTTCGAGCACGGCGCCGGCCGCGGGCCCGATCCAGGAGAGCCTCGCCGGGCCGGCGGGTGAACGAGCCGAACGGTTAAACCTCACTCCCACTCATCAAACCGATGCAATCGGTGCGATGGATTCACCCGCAATAACCCTCACCCGTTTGGGTCTTGCTTAACAAGGGCATCGCATCGCTGAGACAGACGATGTCCGGTGCGGAGGCAGGGCCGCGCGGGCAGCTGTGTTCCAGCTTCCTTTATGGGCGAAAGTCCCGGGCATACCCGGGCTTGTCCCGAGCACCGACGCTCGTCTCGTTCGTCCACGTTTCATGAAAGGGCTGGTCATGGATTCTACTCGCTTCCGCTGCTTGCTTATTGCAGCGCTGTGCTCGCTCGGCCTGCTCGCGGGGGCCACCGCCGTCGCCGCGACTACCGGCGCCAGCGCCAACTCAGCGACACTCACTCTCTCCGCGAAAACGAAGAAGGCGCTCGCAACACAGCACGCGGCGCTGCGCGCAACAAAGCCGGCCACTCGAAAGAACGCCACCTACGGCCTCCCCGAGAGCTCCGGCAAATGGAACTTCGTCAACGGAACCGGGACGCTGAACTTCAAGGGCGTGCTGTCGGTCGTCGTCGGCAAGCATTCGCTGAAGATCAACTCGGTGAGTTTCAGCCGTCCGGCCAAAGGTAACGGTCAGGTGACCGTCAAGATCGCCGGCAAGAAGGTGAAGCTGTTCACCATCACCGGAAAGCCGAAGATCAAGCAGGCAGCGACGAGCGAGTCGCTCACCGGTATGACCGCCAAGCTGGCTAAGGCGGGTGCGACGCGCGTCGACAACCGGCTGCACACCTCGGCCTTCAAGCCCAATCAGAACTTCGGTTCGTTCTCGGTCACGGTCAGCACCTCGCCGATCACCACCTCGACCTCGACCACAAGCCCGACGTCCGGCGCCGGGACGGTCACCGGAACGTCGAGCACGGGAGCCGGCGTGGACTTCCTGCCCGCCTTCCGCTCGCTGCTCGATTCGACCGGTCTGAGCGTGGCACCGCTCGTGCCGGGATCCAACGGCCTGCCCGCTCCGCTCGGCACGACGACGATTCCGGGCGCCGACGGAAGCAGCCTGACGCTCCCGCTCAACGGCTCGACCGCGGGCGGCAGCTTCGATTCCGGAACCTTGACCGGTACGGTCCCGCTGAGCGGTGGAATGGAACTCGACAACGGCCAGGTATCGGCGTCGCTGACCAATCCGTCGCTGACGCTGGGCACCGGCACCGAGGGCTCAGGCCTCAGCTTCTCGGTGAACGGTGGCCCCGAGCTCAAGCTGTTCGATATTGATACCTCTCAGCTCGAGCAGGCGGCGCTGCCGAACGGCACCCTCGACCTGTCGGGGCTGCTGGCCACCCTCTCCAGTGAGGGCGCCTCGACGCTCAACACGGTTCTCGGAACGAACGCGTTCACGACGGGCCAGCCGGTCGGCGGCCTGACGCTCATCGTGCCGGCCTCGCAGGGAAGCTAAGCCGGAAGCCGACCCACCGCAGGGTCGCGAGCGGCCCGGGGCAATCCTCCCGCCCCGGGCCGTTCGCATTTTTATGCGAACGTCGGCTAAGGCAGTCGGTCTCGTCCGCGGTCCCGCTCCTCCTCGGTCAAGCGCCGCTCGAGGCTTCGCAGGGCGCGCGTGACCTGATCGAGTTTCTCCTGCGCGTCCTGGACGAGCTTGGCGATCTCCCCGACCTGGTCAGAGGGCGTCTTCGTTCCGTCGGTCACTGCTTCATGCGTTCTACCAGGCGATGATTACCGGGCCATGAAAGGCCCGACCTTCGAGCTGCAATTCCCGGCGCGGGAGATCGAGGCGCTCGCCGCGCGGTTTCCGAGCTCGGACGAAACGCGTCTCCTCGTCGTCGGGACCGCGGTGCGCAGCCGCGGTCATTACACCCGGGACGAGTTCGTCGAGGTGTGCGCCTGGAAGACGCCTCGCAGCCGCCCCAGGGTGATGGCCAACTCGGAGGCGGCCGTTCTCGACGCCACTTCCCGCGCGCTGCACGCCACCGACGAGACGGTCCGGATCGGCGCCCTCCTCGAGTTACACGGCGTGGGCGTCCCGACGGCGTCGACCCTTCTGTATGCCGCGTTTCCCGCCGACTATCCGATCCTCGACGTCCGCGCGCTCGAATCGCTCGGCGTCAAGGCCCGCTCGGGTTACCCGATCACGTTCTGGCTCGGCTACCTGGACGCATGCCGCAGGCTGGCGCGAGAGTCCGGAGTGAGTCTCCGGACCCTCGACAAAGCCCTCTGGCAGCGCTCCAAGGAGCTCAGTGCCGCGTCTCTTGCCCGCGCTGCTGCGGACTCCGCGTGAGCGACATCAGTTCGTGCACGCGATCAACCGCGCGACGATCCACCGCGACGACCGTGTGTGCCGTGTTCGCTCCGACTCGTCGCGTCTCCTCATAGAGACGCCCAAGCTGGACGCGCGCGGTGCGCTCCAGCCGTTGAATGCTCGGGATCACTTTCGGATCACCTCCTCGGCTCAGGGCCCCGTCTGTGCCGTTTCAAGTCTGGGGGCGAGTCCGGCTCGGCTGGGAGCGTCTCGCCGACAGATGGTTGTAGCACCCCGATCCCGAACCGGCAAGGCCTGAAATAGGCTAAAGGCGTGCCACCGACGGACCCGGGTTCAGCACCACCGCTCGCCGCCTTCGGGGCGATGATCCCGTTCGCGACGACGCTCGGGATGGAGCTCGTGTCGGCGAGCGCGGATGAGGTCGTCGGTCGCCTGGCCTGGCGCGAGGAGCTCTGCACGACCGGCGGCGCGCTCCATGGCGGGGCTCTCATGTCGCTGGCCGACAACCTCGGTGGCGTGTGCGCATACCTCAACCTGCCGCCCGGCGCCGGCACGGCCACGATCTCCTCCTCGACCAACTTCATGCGCGGCATTCGCGACGGTCACGTCACCGCCACGGCCCGCCCGCTCCGCGTCGGCCGGACGGTCATCGTCGTGCAGACCGACCTGCGCGACGACGCGGGCCGGCTCGCCGTTCAGACCACGCAGGCGCAGGCGGTCATCGGCCCGTAGCCGCCGGCACCCCGAGCGCGCGGAGCTTCTCCTCGAACGCGGCAATGCGCGTGGTGTCGACGAAGAAGTCGTCGTGCTCGACGATCTTGCCCCAACGGGTCCGCACCGTCATCGCGACGTGGTTGGCGTACAGCTCCTCCCCGTTCGGCCCGGCGGCGCTGTCGTCGAACCTCGCGGCCATCGTCAGCGCCCAGGGCGGGCCCGCGATCCAGAGCTGGCTGATCTGACCCCTGACTCCCGCCGCGGTGAAGTTCTGGAGGAAACGCTCGACGGCGCCCTTTCCCCGATGCTCGCCCGACCACCGGTGCGGGCCTTCGTTGAAGCGAAGCACCGCATCGTCGGCGTAGCCCGAGAGCACGGGGCCGTAGTCGCCGTCGTTCAGCCGGCGCACGTCGTGCCGGAGCTTGAGCAGGATGAGGTGCGGGAGAAGCGCCCGGCCGGCGATGGCCGCACCCGCGCCGATCAGCATGCTGCGCTTGTCGATCATGTCGTGACCTCCTGGAGGGCTTTCGAGACGAGCGCCAGCGCCGCCTCCGCGGAGGCCTCCATCGGCTCGATGCTCCGCAGTGACCGGCTGAGCAGGAACGCCCCCTCGAGCAGGGCGAGCACGCTGACGGCGAGGGGCCGGGCACGGTCGGGCGGAATGCCCGCCTCGACGGCGTCATCGACGACCGCGCCCAGCCACGACTCGAACACGTCCGCGGTCGCCACGCGCAGCACCTCGTGCGTGCTCGCGATCTCCCCCGCGACGGTGGCGACCGGGCAGGCATCCGCGTAGTCGGTGGCCACAAGCGTCTGCGCCGCGCCGGCGAAGAAGTCGCGCACCGCGGCCTCGAGGTTGGGGGCGGCGCCGGCGATCGCCTCGTACAGCGCGAGGAAGAACCGCCCGCCCGTCCTCAACACCTCGTCGGCCAGCTGCTCCTTGCCCCCGGGGAAGAAGTGGTACAGCGAGCCGAACGGCGCGTCGGCGGCGACCGAGATCTGCTTGAGGCCGGTGCCGGCGTAGCCCTGGCGGCGGAAGAGCTCGGCGCTCGCGTAGAGGATGCGGTCGCGGGTCGGAACGCGGTCGCGGGCCGGGGTGTCGGTGGCGGGGCCGGGCGCGTGGGTGGCGGGGCCGGGGGCGCGGCCGGGGCCGGGGCCGGGGCCGGGGCCGGGGCC
>DATBYI010000199.1:0-3016 GCA_036513815.1 Solirubrobacteraceae bacterium | reverse complement strand
CTCGGCGATCGCCTTGGCCGCAGCGGCCTCGCGACTGTCGCGGGCGCCGCCCTCGGGCCTGGGCCGAGCCTGGGCTGCGTCGAGCGCCCGTGAGAGACGCTCGTGGTTACGCCGGTAGGGCGCCGGGACGATCGCCACCGGACCTGGAGCACTCGAGCCCCCGCGGATGGCCTCGGCCACCGGGCCGACGAGTATGAACTCGACCTGGTTGGCCTTCAGCCACTTGAGCACGGCCACCGCTTCGCCGGCCAGGTGCTCGAAGCCCTCGGTGGGGCGGACGGGGCGGGTATCGATCTGCGGGGAATGGCGTTTGAACAGCATGCGACTGCGTTTCGCCGCCCGGGCGCCGAGTCCTTCCGGTAGGGTCGCATCCGGGGTGAGCCGGGAAGCCTGGTCGGTGGTCATCGTCGTCGACCCCTGAGCCCGATGCCAGCCGCTCTCGCCGCCCTCCTCTTCCTCGTCTCGCTTGGCGTCACGCTCGCCGCGGCGCGGCTGTTCGCGCGGCGCCTGGACCGGCTCGGCGTGCGCTTCGGGTTTCCCGAGGCCCTGATCGGGCTGCTCACCGCGGTGGCGGCGGACGGCCCGGAGATCTCCTCTGCCCTGTTCGCGCTCGTCAAGGGGGCGAACAACGTGGGGATTGGCGTCCTGGTTGGGTCCAACGGCTTCAACCTGGCCGCGATGATCGGCTTGAGCGCGCTCCTGGCCGGACGGGTGCGGATCGCCCGTGAGACGCTCGTTCTCGAAGGGCTCGTCGGCCTGCTCGTGACCGTGTTCGCCGCCATGCTCCTGCTGACCTGGCTGCCGTCAGGAGCCGCCGTCGGCCTGTCCGTGCTCGTCCTCGTCCCCTACCTCGCGCTCGTGATCGCGGGGGCGCGGCTGCTCGAGCGGTTGCACCCGAGCGATCGCTCGCCCGCCGCACGGCTCGCCCGCGCGCTCCACGAGCATCCTGGGCCAGCCCGGGATCCGGATCTGGACTCGGGCGAGAGCCCGACGCACCATCTACTGGGCCTGATCGTCGTCGACCTTGCCCTGATCGTCGCCGGCAGCGCCGGCATGGTCGAGACCGCCCTCACGCTGGCCGGCGACTGGCATATCCCGAACACGGTGCTGGGCGTGCTCGTCCTCGGGCCGCTCACCAGCCTGCCCAACGCCGCCACCGCCGTCCGCCTGGGACTGGCCGGACGCGGCGCCGCGCTGGTCGGGGAGACGTTCAACAGCAACACGATCAACCTGGCCGCCGGCGTGATCGTTCCGTCGCTGTTCGTGACCCTGGCGGCGGTCGCCACGCTCGGAAAGCTTCAGCTCGCGTGGCTCCTCGCCGCAACCGTCCTGACGCTGGTCCTCCTGGCCCGATCTGAAGGCATGGGGCGCCGCGGCGCGGCGGCGCTGATCCTCCTGTATTTCGCCTTTGCGGGGGGTACGCTCGTGGGCTCATGAACGAGGCTCGGCGGCAACCGCCGGATCAATCAAACATTCGTGCCCGGCGACTGGCCCGAGAGCGCGAGCGCCGTGCCCGTGTCCGCCGCGCCCGGCTGATCGCCCTGGCGGCCTTGCTCGGCGTCGCGCTCGTGGCCACGGCGATCGCCATCGCCGCGACGGGCGGGAGCGGATCGACGACAGCCGGCTCGCAGACCATCGCGTCTCGCACGACCGCCCAGCACCGCGCGGGTAAGCCGAAGGCTCACCCTGGCGGCACCTCGAGCTCGACCATCCCCCACTCCACGGTCACCGGTGTCGCCACGGGGAAGCCGGGGACGGCGACCGTGCCGGTGCTCATGTACCACGTGATCAACCCGCCGCCGTCCGGCGCGCCGTTCCCCGGCCTCTACGTCCCCGCCGACGAGTTCGCCGCCCAGATGCAGGCACTCAAGGCAGCCGGATGGCACGCCGTGACCATGGATCAGCTCGAGGCCTACTGGACGCGCGGAGTACCTCTCGGACCCGGCAAGCCGATCGTGCTCACCTTCGACAACGGCTATGCGTCGCAGTACGAGAACGCCATGCCGATCCTCAAGCGACTCGGCTGGGTGGGCAACGAGAACATCCAGCTGAGCGGCCTGCCGCCGTCGCAGGGCGGCCTCACCGACGTCCAGGTCCGCGGCCTGCTTTCGGCTGGCTGGGAACTCGACACGCAGGGGATCAGCCACGCGGATCTCATCACCCTCGACGCCGCTCAGTTGAAGTTCCAGATCGCGACCGCCCGTCGGATCCTCCAGAAGCGCTACGACGTTCCCGTGAACTGGTTCTGCTACCCGTCGGGCCACTACAACGCGACGGTGATCACGGCGGTCAAGGCGGCCGGCTTTGTCGGATCGACGACGGTGATCCCGGGGTGGGCTTCCTCGGGCGAAGACCCTTACCGCCTGCCCCGCCTGCGCGTGCTCGGCGGAACGAGTCCCTCCGGCCTGCTCGAGCAGATCGCCCAGTCCCAGGCGGACGGGACGCCGCCCACCTCGTACGGAGGTCCGGGAACAGCGTGACGGCCGCGCCACGTCTGTTCCCCGTCGAGCGACCGGGGACATTGCGCGCCTCCAGACCGAATCTCGGCCTCGGCGTCGCGGCGGCCGTGATCTCGGTGGCGGCCGCTACCGGCGCCATCTGGGCCCTCAAGGGTCTCGCGCCCGTGGTGTCGCTGAGCGTCGTGTACCTGCCGGCGGTGCTGCTCGTCTCGGCCTACTGGGGCCTCCCCCTCGGTCTGGCCACCTCGCTGCTCAGCGCGGCCGCGTTCAACTTCTTCCACCTCCCACCTGTCCACCGCTTCACGATCTCCGACAGCCGGAACTGGGTCGCGCTCGCCGCCTTCACGATCGTGGCCGTGGCCGTCAGCACGATCGCGGACGTGGCCCGCAGCCGCGCGCTGGAGGCGGATCGCCGCCGGGCCGAGGCCGACCTGGCCGCCGACCTGGCGCGCGAGCTGCTCGGCGGGGCGCAGACGCCGGACGCCCTGACGGCGGCGGCGCGCCGGGTCGCGGAGGCCCTCGATCTGAGCTCGGCGTCGATCGAGCTCGGCGTGCAC
>DATBYI010000198.1:0-11047 GCA_036513815.1 Solirubrobacteraceae bacterium | reverse complement strand
TCGTCTCTTCGACGACCCGCGGCTGGCGGTCGCGTGCAGCCTGGTCTGGATCATCCTCCTGCTCGCCAACGCGCCCCGACCCGCCCCCGCAGGTCTGGGCTTGCTGTTGATCTTGGCCGCCCTGGCCGCCGGACTGTTCGTCAGCACCATCGCCGCTGGCCGACGATGGATCATGGGCCATTGAGCTCCGATCGCTGACTCCGCCGATGTGGAAATTCACACTGACGAGCCTCCAGCGAGCGTACGCCGATGCCGATCAGTTCTTGTACACGCACTCTCTACAAGGAAGTGGAAGATGCACGTTAGCTCTGTTACACACACCCCTGCTGCTCCGCCTCAGCTGACGACAGCGAACGTGTCCGCTGCGGCCCTGAAGGCGGCTGCCGGCGATGGCGATGGTCGGACCGGTACCGCTGCTCTGAACGACGGTGACGCCGCGGCGCGGGCCGCCCGTCGCGGTGCGATCAACATCAAGGCCTGATCGGACCGCAGCGCGGCCGGCCGTCGGGGCGTGCGTCTGACTTCAGGGATCCTGCGTGGGCGGGGTCGCCGGGCGGGCACGGTTGCGACTCTTCCGGCGACGCTCTTGCTTTTCTGGGGTTGCCGCGGCAGGCTGAGTCGCCCCAGCTGGTGAGCCGTCCGCCAGGTCGGTCGCAACTCGTCTGCGTGCGGGCTCGCGCCCGGGTGGTTGCTTGGGTCGCTCGAGCGCCGGCGCCGGAGGGATCGGGCAATGGACTGGGTGCTCGGCGGTGACGGTCACGGGCTTTCCGTGGTGGTGAATCTCGATTGGTTCGCCCGTCAGCAGCGTGTAAGTCGACTGGGTCGGCTCGACTTCGATCCTCAACTGCGTGCTCTTGCTGGAGCGAAGGTTGAACGCGATCCGGGTTAACGCTTGCGGCAGGCGGGGCGTGAAGCTGAGCATCCCCCTGCGATCGCGAAGGCCGCCGAAGCCGGCGAGCGCGGCGATGCAGGCCCCTGCGAGCGAGGCGATGTGAACGCCGTCGCGGGTGTTGTGCTCGGTGTCGTCGAGGTCGAGCAGCGCCGCTTCGGCGAAGTAGTCGTAAGCCAGCTCGACGTGCCCGACCTCGGCGGCCACGATCGCCTGTATGCACGCCGACAGCGACGAGTCGCGGACGGTCAGCTGTTCGTAGTAGGCGAAGTCGCGCGCCTTCTCCTCGGCCGTGAACGCCTCATCGGTGAAGAACAGCGCCATGACCAGGTCCGCCTGCTTCACCACCTGCTTTCGGTACAGGTCGAAGTATGGGTAATGCAGTAGCAGGGGATAGTTCTCGGGCGGCGTTGAGTCGAAGTCCCACACAGCGTGTTGGGTGAAGCCGTCGGCCTGAGGGTGGACCTGGAGCGACTCGTCGTACGGGATGAAGATCGCGTTCGCCGCGTCGCGCCAGCCTGCGGCCTCCTCGTCGTCGACGTCCAGCTGGTTTCCCACGTCCGGGTGACGCTCGACCGCGTCGGCGGCGGCGCGGAGGTTCTGCGCCGCCATGAGGTTGGTGTAGACGTTGTTGTCAGCGACCGCGCTGTATTCGTCCGGGCCGGTCACGCCGTCGATGCGAAACTGCCCCGCGGCGTCATGGTGACCGAGCGAGCGCCACAACCGAGCGGTCTCGACGAGGAGTTCGACGCCCGCCTCGCGTTCGAACGCCTCGTCCTGGGTGAGCATCTGGTAGCGCTCCGTCGCATTCGCGATTGCCGCATTGATGTGAAACGCCGCCGTGCCGGCCGGCCAGTAGCCCGAGCACTCTTCGCCGGCGATCGTCCGCCACGGAAACGCCGCGCCCCGAAGCCCGAGCGATCGCGCACGGGCCCGGGCCAGGTCCAGCGTCTGGTGTCGCCAGCGCAACGCATCCGAGACGGAACGGGGCCGGTGGTAGGTGAGCAGCGGCAGGACGAACGCCTCGGTGTCCCAGAACGTGTGACCGTCGTAGCCGGGACCAGTCAGTCCCTTGGCCGCAATCGGGCGCTGCTCGCCTCGCGCTCCGGCCTGAACCGTATGAAACATGGCGAAGCGGATCGCCTGTTGGAGCTCCGCGTCGCCCTCGATCTCGATGTCGGCAACAGACCAGAACCTGTCGAGATAGTCGCGCTGCTCCTTTAGGAGCCCGTCCCAACCCGTCTGCACGGCGCCCGCCAACGCCGCGGCGACCTGGTCGCGCACCGCCGGAACGGTCCGTGCACCCGACCAGCCGTAGCCGACGAACTTCGTCACGCGCAGCGGCGCGCCGGGCGCCACCGTGGCGGTGATCGTCAACCGGGCCAGGTCGGGGCGACTCGTGATCGCCGTCTCGATCCCTTCTGGCCCGTCGATCCGGTGATCCATCGCCGCGCCAACGGTCAGGCGGCTCGACTTGGTGGTGTGGACCAGAATGCCCTCGAGGTCCTTTCCGCTGAACATGTCGGAGACCAGCGGCGAGCTCAGGGCCGCCGCCGCGCGCGGGTCCTGCTCGGTCACGGGCAACGTCTCGTTGGTGACAAGCTCGGACTGCACGACCACCTGCACCGCGTCGTCGAGCGGCTCCACCTCGTAGAGGATCGCCGCGATCGAGCGCTGCGTGAACGAGACGATCCGCGTTGAGGAAACGCGGACGAGACGCCCCGTCGGCGAGACCCACTCGGCCACGCGACGCAGCACGCCGGCCCGGAGGTCGAGCACGCGCTCGTGCCTGCGCAGCTCGCCGTACCGGACGTCGAAGGGCTCATCCTCGACGAGCAGGCGCATGATCTTGCCATTGGTGACGTTGACCACCGTCTGCCCATCCTCGGGATCGCCGTACGCCGCCTCCGCATACGGCAGCGGCCGAGTCTCGTAGAACCCAGCGAGATAGGTGCCGGGCAGCCCGAACGGCTCCCCCTCGTCCAGGTTCGCGCGCATCCCGACGTGCCCATTGGCGAGCGCGAAGACCGACTCGGTCTGCGCCAGGAGGTCGAGGTCGAGCGCAGTCTCGCGGACCACCCACGGCTCCACCACGAATGCGTCGTGCTGGATCACGCCGCGTCCAGAAGCTTCACCGTCCGACCGCGATCCCGACATCAGCGCATTCCTACCATGAACACATCATGCGCGCACCGCGCATCCCGCCAACGACAGCCAGGGGGCCTCGCCGATGATCCACACGATGGGAACGGAATTCGTGCACTTCTTCCTGCTCGAGCAAGACGGCGAGGTCACGCTGATCGACGCTGGGCTGAGCGGCTACCGCGGCTCGCTGGAGCCCGCCCTGGCGGAAATGGGCCGCTCGGTCGATGACGTCAGGGCGATTGTCTTGACCCACGCCGACCCCGACCACGTCGGATTCGCCGGCGCGCTGCAGCGGACGCACGGGATCCCGGTGTACGTCCACCGCGCCGACAGCGACCGCACCCGGCAGGGCAAGACCAAGCAAACCGAGGGCTCGCCGCTGGCCATGCTCGGCATGCTCAAGCACGCCCACAGTCGCCGCGCGCTGCGCCACATGATCGCCAACGGAGCCGCCAAGCAGTCGAAGGTCGCGGAGGTCATCCCGTTCGACGACGGCGACGAGCTCAACGTGCCGGGACGACTGCACGCGATCCACACCCCCGGGCATACCGAGGGCCACTGCGTCCTCTACGCCCCATCCGAAGATGCGCTGTTCGTCGGAGATGCCATCAACAACGTGCACATCGCGACCGGAAGGCCCGGCGCGCAGGTCGCGCCCCAGGCCGCCAACACCTCCACGAGCGAGGCATACGAATCGCTGTCGAAGATCGAGGCGATAGACGCGCGAACCCTCTACTTCGGCCACGGCGACCCATCGACAGCGGGAACCCGCGCCACCGTAGCCGAGGCCCGGGCCAAACGCTGACCCAGCACGTCACCGCCGCGCGATCAGCTCCGAGTCCCCGGGAGAGTCCGGCGAGTGGGCGGCGAGTGCGCGGCGCTGCCGCTCGAACGCGCCGGCTCAGTGTGGAGGACGCGCCACTCCCCCGTCCCGGCCGGGGGTGTGGCCTGTGGTCCACACTAGAGGTGGATGAAACGCCACTGCCCCGGCAGCGAGAGGTGCGGTGGCGCGTGGTCCACAGTAGACGTGGATCAAACGCCACTGCCCACGCCCGGGGGGGTCGGTGGCGCGCTATCCACACGGAAATCCGGGCCGGGCCGCGCCGGCAACCGGGTCCTTCACCGCCGCAGCCACGTCGTCCGGGCGTCGAAGTTCTTGGTCGGGCCGCGGACCCGCCAGCGCTCGACGAGCAGATCGGCGGAGCCGACCTCAAACTCGAGTTCGTAGAGATCCGCCGAGCACTCGTGCACCGCCCGGTGGGTGCCGGAGACGAGGTCGAGCTCGAAGAACGGTCGCCCGTCCGTGAAGAGAACCTCGACCGCGCTGCCGTCCGTACCGACGAGCTCCAGCGCGCGTTCCGCGCGGCCCTCATAGGTGCCAAGACGCACCCGGCCGTGTTCTTCATAGCGTCCGCGCCGCCCGTATGTCTGCACGCGAGCCTCGCCGGCAAACGAGCCGCTCACCCCGGTCATGTGGTCGACGAGGTCTCGCGTCAGCGCCCACCGGCCGGTGAGATAGGCGAGCGTGTCCTGCACCTCCATGGCGGCTCATTGTCGCGGACGGCGGCCGGCCGGCCCGAGCGTGGTCGGGCGGCGTATCGATGGCCGCCGCTGGTAGCGTGCCCGGGTCCTCGTGGACAGGGGCCACGTGACGATGCCGAACTTCGCCTGCAAGGAGACGCCATGAACACCGCTGCGACGCTGCCACGGCGCACGCCCATTGTGCTCGCCGACCTGATACCGGGAACCGCCGTCCGCGACGCACTACTCGTCGTGGGCGGCGCGGGCTTCGTCGGACTGCTCGCGCAGGTCTCGATCCATCTCTCCGGCACTCCGGTCCCGATCACCGGCCAGACGCTCGGTGTGCTGCTGACCGGGACGGCGCTGGGCTGGCGGCGCGGCCTCGCCGCGATGCTGCTCTACGCCGGCGCCGGCCTGTTCGGCGTGCCGTGGTTCGCCGGCCACGCCAGCGGCTACGTGGGCGCATCCTTCGGCTACATCGTCGGCTTCATCCTGTGCGCGCTGGCGTGCGGTGCGCTGGCCGAGCGGGGCGCCGACCGTTCGCTGCTCGGCTCGATTCCGGCCATGGTCGTCGGCGAGATCGTCATGTACGGCGTCGGCGTGACCTGGCTCGCCTTCGATCTGCACGTGGGTGCCGCGAAGGCGATCTCCCTCGGCTTCACCCCGTTCATCGCGGGCGACGCGATCAAGGCCGGACTGGCCGCCCTGCTGCTCCCCACGGCCTGGAAGCTCGCCGGCCCGCGTCGAGGAGTGCGCTAGCTGCCCAAGCTCGCCACGATTGGCGTCTACGAATTAGACGCCGCCGGCTTCATCCGCGCGCTCGACGCGGCGGGGGTGACCCAGGTCATCGACATTCGCCAACGACGAGGCGTACGTGGCCCGCAGTACGCGTGGGCCAACTCCCGCCGTCTGCAGGACCTGCTGGCCGGCGCTCACATCGGGTACGAGTACCACCCCGAGCTCGCCCCCGACACGGAGCTGCGCCACCTGCAATATCGCGACGACGATCGCCAAGGTGTCGGCAAGCGCTCGCGCGTGCGCCTGTCGCCCGAGTACATCCGGGCCTACACGGAGGAGATCCTCGATCTCGCGCCGCTCGATCCGCTCGTCCGGCAGTTGCCCGTGCACGGGATCGGGGCGCTGCTCTGCGTGGAGGCAACCGCCCAGGCCTGTCATCGCTCGCTCGTGGCCGAGCGCCTGGCCGAGCGCTACGGGTTCGAGGTCGTACACCTCGAACCCACCGAACCGACGGACATCGACCTCGGCTGAGCCGTCCGCCTAGACTGCCGCCCCGTGGCCACCGGACTCGAGCACAGCCTGCGCGTTCAGCTGCGCTGGCGGGACATGGACATGCTCGGCCACCTCAACCAGTCGGTCTACCACGAGATGATCGAGGAGGCGCGCATCGCTCTGATCGCCGAGCTCATGCGTCGCTCTGACGCCGAGTTCGCGCAGGGCGGATTCGTCCTGGCCCACGTCGACCTCGACCACCACACCGAGGTGCGCAAGGACCACGAGGAGGTGGAGGTCACGGTGCACGTCACGCGAGTCGGCACGTCCAGCATCGGATTGGAGCAGGAGATCAAGCTGCCCGACGGCCGCGTCGCCGCGTCGGGGACGTCGGTCCTCGTGGCCTGGGATCTGGCGACCCGAACGAAACGAGCGCTGTCCGACGGAGAACGCGCGGCGCTCAGCTAAACCGTGATCCAGCTGGTCTCGATCGGCGGACCGTCGCGGCCGTCCGCGCCGAGAACGCGAAGGCGGACCGGGCCACCCGCCGGCAGGCGCACGCGGAACCGCCCCAGGCGGTCGGCCTCGGTCGACAGGGGCGTCTCGGCCGTGGTCTGGACCTCGATCGTCGCGGGAGTCGGAGGCGAGAGCTGTCCGAGCAGCATCCGAGCCTCATCCTCCTCGTGGACCTCGATGTCGATCGTCAGCTCCGCGGACCTGAAGGTCACCGCCCTCGCCAGCGCCTCGCGGCCACGAGCCAGCGCGAAGGCCTCCTCCTCGAGCGCCGAATCGCTCAGCAGCTCGGCCAGGTCGGCGTCGAGCCGCCGCCACCCGAGGGAGGCCTTCGCCGTCTCGCTGACTAACGGCGGTACGGGATCGACCTCCGCGAAGAAGGCTCGCACCTCTGCCATCAAGAGCTCATCCGGATCCTGTTCTCCGCCCATCAGCCGCCGCTACCCGATCTCGAGCCCGGCGAGCTCGGGGGTGCGGCGAAGCTGGTCCAGACACCGCGCCCGAGTCGGCCCGATGGCGCCGATGGGCATGCCGAGCGCCGACGCGATCTCCTCGTAGCTGAGCGGTTCCGGGGCCGCCAGCAGGCGCAACAACGACTGGCAGCGCTCGCTGATCCGCCCGAAGGCCCGCCGCAGAGCGGTATTCCGCTCGCGAGTGATGAGCCGCTGGTCGGCGTGCTCCTCCGAGGGCGCCTCGAACAGCGAATCGTCGCCGGTCGCGAACTCGCGACCCGCCAGACGAATGTGCCGGAGGCATTCGCGACGCGCGGTTGTCGCCAGCCAGGCGCCGAGACGCTCAGGATCCTTAATTCGATCGAGGTTCTCGACCAACCGCAGCCATGTGGTCTGCGCGACATCACCGGCGTCGGCCGGCGACAGCCGATAAGCGCGCGCGGTCGCCCAGACGAGGCCGGTGAAGCGATCGACGATCGCTCCCCAGGCTTCCTCGTCCCCACCGTTTGCGGCGCTTATCAAGGCTTCCAGGCTTGGCGTGGTGGAAATTATCTCTGACTCCTATCCGATCCGCAGGTAAGGAAGCGGCCACCCGGTCTCGTCCGTGGACCTCGCCTTGGTGCCGGCGATCAGCTTGTCCGCCACGGCCGCCGGAGTTGTCCCGTATCTCCTCTTTTCGGCGAATTTACGGGCGATCTCGGCTGAGACCTTCGGTGCAGCGAACGACGTCCCATTCCACGTCGCCCATCCGCGGAACCGCGGGGATCCGTTGAGCGGCCAGCGCACGAATGTCGAGTAGACGTCCACGCCGCCGGTGCAGCAGTCGCACCAACTGCCCCAGTTGGAGAACCATGCAGACTCCGCACCGTCAGGATCGGTCGCAGCGACGCCAATCACATCCGGGAGCGCGGCTGGCCAGTATGGGCGGGAGGAGTCCTCATTGCCGGCTGGTGCGACCACCGCGACGCCCTTACGCGGAGCGCGTCCACTCCGGAGCTCTGCCATGACAGCCGCAAACGGGAGTGACGGGTAGTCGTCGAGCGTCGGGAACGCGAAGCCACACTGGATCACGTCGGTATCGCAACGCCGCAGCATGGCGTGGGCGATCGCCACTTCGGTCTCGAACAGACCCAACTGCTCCTTCCGATCAAGGGCTCCGATCTCGACCTCCTGGTTGCGGAGCCCCACCACTTCGAGCCGCGTGCACGGCGCGATGTGCGAGATCAGTCCAGCGATGAACGTGCCATGCCCGGTGATCCCGTCGAGCTTGCCGGACGGGTCGGTGTAGAGACCATCCGGTTCGTCGGGCTCCCAGCGCTTCTTCTCCGCGTTCAGCCACTGACCGCGGACGACTGTCACGCGCCGGTCGAGTTCGCGATGAGGCGGATCGATCCAGATGTAGCCACTGTCGAGGATGGTGACCTTGACTGTCGGTCCGTCGGTCGGTGGCTCGACAAACGCCTTGTCAGCCCTCGCGGGCTTGGGAGGCGTGGCGGGGCAGCCCCCGGGTTGAGGAGACAGGATCGCGACATGGTGGGGATGAACCCCGGTGTGAAGTGGTTTCTTGTCGCCAGGCAGGGCAAAGAGCTTGTTCCCCAAGTGCTTGCGCAGCTTCCGTGACACGTCAATTGAATGGTTGGCCTTGGTGTCCTTCAGCCGCCAGATCTCGACCTTGCTGAGAGGACCCTGCGGGTCAGGCTTGTAATCATCGGGCTCCGCTGTCCCGCCTCCCGCCGACGAGCCTGGTTGCGTCACCACTTCGGTCGCGGGCCTCTTGATCTCCGCGAGGTTGCCTACGCGCTTCGCGACCTTGCTCAACTCTTTCTCGAACGAGGACGATTCCTTCCTCGCGTCCGCGTGCACGATTAGCTCCTCCCTGCGCGCGATCACGATGGCGCCCTCCGACTCCTCGGAGGCGATGCGCTCAACGTTAAGTACGCGCTCGGCGATCGGGCTGAGCGCGCTCTTCTTCACGTGGTTAGGGCTCACGGACGGTCCTTTTCGTCGTGCGTGTGATTTACGCGATCCTATGCAGATTCAGAGCACGTGACGAGGGTCTTGATACATCTATCGGAATGACAGCGGGGCTCCATGACGGGCAGGCCCTTGAGCTCGCGCAGTCGGCCTTCGAGCTAGTCGAGGCCGACCCGTCCGCCGCCGCCGCGCTGGCCGAGCGCGCCGTCCGGCTTGCCCGCCGACAACGTCATCCGGAAGCCGAGGTCGCGGCGCTGCATGCTCTCAGCTTCGCCCAGCACGAGCTTGGCGATAGGAGGGCGACCCGTACGATCCGCAGCGCCATACGGTCCGGCGAGCGTCATGGTTTGACGCGGCGCACCGCACTGGCTCGCCGACGTCTCGCGCACGATCTGGCCAGTCGCGGGGCCGTCACCGCGGCGATCCGTGAGCTGGAGCTAGCGTGCGCAGCGCTGGACCAGCATGAGCAGGCCCGTTCGGAGGTCTTCCGGATCGGTGTGCTCTGGTACGCCGGGACGACGGCGGAAACGCTCAGGGGCACGGAGGCCGCGCTCGCCACGCTCCGCGCGCACGGAGATGCCTTCTGGGAAGCGCAGCTGCTCCGTAACCGGGGCGGGTTGCTTGCTGAGCGCGGCGAGACGGACGCAGCCGAGCGGGATCTGACTCGCGCACGTGAGCTGTTCGAGGGTCTTGGCGCGAAGGCAGCTGCCTTCGCGATCGAGGGCGAACTGGCCCACAACGCACTCATGCGGGGCGACCTACCCGAGTGCCTCGCCCGGCTGGACGCCATCGACACGCGCGATGTGTCACCGCGTCTCGCGGGTGAACTGTCGCTCCTGCGTGCACAGGCCACGGCGACCGCCCACCTGCGCAGTGAGGCCTTTGAAGCGTTGAGCGAGGCGCAGGCGCTCTGGCGGCGCTCGGGGCTCGAGGATCACGGCGGCCGTCTGCAGGCGATCCGTCTGGAGCTGCTCGCCGGCGACGCGGCCGGCGCACGACGTCTCGCTGTCCAAGCTCAGCGGTCGTTCGCCGCTCAGCGTCGTCACGTGTACGCCGCCCGCGCCGCCGTCCTCGGCGTCGCGGCGTCGATCGCTGCCGGTTCGGCGCGCCAATCGACTCTGCGCTCGGGTCGTCGGGCGGCCAGGGTTCTGGCCGACGCCGGCTGGCACGAAGAGGCCCGGCGCGCCCAACTACTTGTGGCGCGAGCGGCGATCGAGCTGGGCTCGCCCTCGGCCGCCCGAAGAGATCTCGAGGGCTGTTCGGTTCTGTTGCGCCGTGGGCCGCTCGCCGACCGGATCGAGGCCTGGCATGTGGCCGCACTGCTGCGTCGTAGCCGCGGGGACCGGATCGGCGCCCAGCGGGCACTGCGCACGGGTCTCCGGCTGCTCGAGGGATACCGGGAGACCCTCGGCGCCTCAGATCTCCGCGCCACTGCGTCGGAGATCGGCGTCGAGCTCGCCCGACTCGGCCTCAGGATGGCGCTCGAGAGCGAGAACACCGACTCGATGCTCGCCTGGGCCGACCGGCTGCGCGGGAGTGCGCTGCGGCTGCCGCCGGTCACGCCACCGGACTCCGACGAGCTGCGCGACCGCGCCGCCGAGCTGCGTCAGGTGAGCGCCGAGCTGTGGCGTGCCGAGCGGGGCCAGCGCGGAACCCGCGCGCTGCTCGCTCGCCAGGTCCAGCTAGAGGGATCGATTCGCCGCCTATCGCGGCATGCCGCCGGCGGACCTGCGCCGGGGAGCGCTCCCCCCGGACGGCAGGAGCTGGCCGGGGCGCTCGGAGCGAAAGCACTCGTCGAGCTGATCGAGCTCGACGGCACGCTCACGGCGCTGACGCTCGTCGACGGGCGCGTCGCCCGCCACCCGCTCGGACCGGTCGGGCCGGTCAAGGAAGAACTCGAGTGGTTGCGCTTCGCGCTCGTGCGTCTGGCGCGCCGGGGTCACGGCGCGGCGCAGCAAGCGACGATGCGGCAAGGGGCCAAGGCGTCGGCCAAGACGCTCGGTGAACAGTTGATGGCACCGCTCGCGGGGCCCCTATCCGACCGCCCGCTCGTCATCGTGCCGACCGGCTCTCTGCACGCCATGCCGTGGGCGATGCTCCCGCAGCTGCGTGGGCGCCCGATCGTCGTCGCACCGTCCGCGGCCACCTGGTCGGCGCTCCAGGCCCCGCCCACCCCACGCCGGGCCAAGGTCGTGCTCGTGGCGGGACCGCGGCTGCGACATGCGACCGCCGAGTTGGCCGCCGTGGAAGGGTTCTATTCGCGACCGGTCACGTTGAGCGGGCGGCAGTCGACCGTCGCAGCGGTGGTGGAGGCGCTCGACGG
>DATBYI010000197.1:0-6173 GCA_036513815.1 Solirubrobacteraceae bacterium | reverse complement strand
CGCTGGCGACGATTCGGACGTTCGGGTAGCCGGCCTCGTCCAGCCCGCTGCGCACCTTCTCGACCAGGCGAGGGTTCACGCCGGTGGGCTTGAAGCCCCCCATCTCCTCGAACAGCGAGCGGTCGACGAGGTCCTCGCTTGTGTCGAGGCGCACGCCCCACAGCCGTGGCCCCAACGCCTCCGCGACTTCGAGCGCCGTCCTCACCGAGTCGTTCTCGAAGTCGACGAGCACGGTGATGTTCATCTCGTCGTGGTAGCGATCGGCGAAGACCTCGGCCGCCCTGACCGTGTCGCCGTCGTAGGCGGCGATGAGCGCGTGCGGCACCGTCCCGATCCCGCGGCCGCCCCACCAGGACGCTTGGGCGTCGGTCGAGACGCCGATCGCCCCCGCGACGTGTGCCGCCCAACCGTCACCCGTCTGCACGAGCCAGTGGTCATGGCGGGCCGGGAAGTAGAAGATCTGCTTCCCGCGCGCAGCCTCGACCACGTGCAGGACGTTGCTCATGATCAGCGAGCGCCGCGCCATCGACCCGAGGTAGACCGTCTCGAGATGGGCGAACAGGCTGTAGTCGCCCTCGATCGTCATCACGGTCTCGCGGGGGGCGATCTGGTCGCCTTCCCTGAGCGCGTGCACCTGGAGGTCGTTCCAGCCCGGGATCCAAGTCCCGTCCTCCTCGTGCCCGGAGCACAGCTTGAGGACCGCGATCGCCTCATCGACCCCGCCCAGCACCGAGTCCTTCTTCTGGAAGACCTGCATCGTGACGCGTGGGTGATGGCCCTCGGCCTCGAGCAGCGACTTCGTGTAGACGAAGTAGGCGTCGGAGTAATAGCCCTGCCTAATGCGGTCGACCGGAAGCCGGAAGATCGAGGGGTCCAGGCGCGTCGTGGTCTGCGTCGCCATGGCGGAAGTCTAGGTGAGGCCGCGTGTCCCGCCCTTGGGTGCGAGCGAACTTGCCAATGGGTGCACGGTGGGTTGCGCGCCGCGGCGAGTGGAGTGACGATTGTCACCAACTAGACCTGCCCAGCTCCCGAGGAGAGGTCAAGATGTTGGAGCGAATCCGTGCTCGCCGCGCGTGGGCCGCCGGTGCCCTCGCCACTGCCGCAGCCATCGTCCTGTTGTTGATCCTGGGCTCCGCCGGTGGCGGTGTGGCCGCCGGCGCACAATCGAGACCGCTCGTGACGGACTCGGCGACGCTCGCGCCGATCAGCCCGACGATTCCGAGCAAGGAGACGTGTGCGTCGATTGCGACGCTGGCCAGTCTGGCCGGGCTTCCGCACTATCCGACCGCGATCGCCTCGGCCACCGTCGTGCCGGCCTCGGCCGGCAACGCGACCACCCCGCCCAACCCGGACTACTGCAACGTGCAGGGAATGATCGCGCCGCAGACGCACTTCGATCTGCAGCTGCCGCTGACCACGTGGCAGGGGCGCTATCTGCAGAACGGCTGCGGCGGGTACTGCGGGACGGTCTCGGGCCAGACGTTCCCGACCTGCGACGCCACCTTGCAGGGCGATTTCGCCATGGCGACCGACGACGAGGGCCACGTCACGGCGGCCGGCCTCGGCGGCGGTGGTCTGTTCGCCTTCAACGACGAGAAGCTGCGCACCGAGTACGGCTATCAGTCCGAGCAGGCGCTGTACGTCGTGGCCAGATACATCATCAACTACTTCTACGGCCAGAGACCTAATTACTCCTACTTCAACGGTTGCTCGGACGGCGGGCGGGAGGCCATGGAGATGGCCGAGCGCTATCCCGACGACTTCAACGGGATCATCGCCGGCGCGCCGGAGATCATCGCCGGTCCGCTCAACGCCGAGGCGCAGACCTGGTTCTACAAGGTCAACACCGATGCGAACGGCAACGCGATCCTGACCGACAACAAGCTGGCCGCGCTGCAGGCGGCGGTGATCAAGGCCTGCGGTGGTGACGACGGCGTGGCGGGCGACGGGATCATCACCGACCCTCAGGACTGCCACTTCGATCCGGCCAGCATCGAGTGCGCCGCGGGCGCGGACAGCAACTCGTGCCTGACGCCGGCGCAGGTGCAGGTCGTGCGCGAGTTCTACCGGGGCCCGACCGACCCGCAGGGGAGGCTCCTCTATCCGGGCGGCGCGCCCTACGGGTCAGAGGGCGGGTGGTCGGTGTTCGAACTCCCGCCGAGCCCCAACGGGGGGAACGTGCCGACGACCGAATCGCTCGACTACGCCGGGCTCTCGCAGCCGTACCTGCGCTATCAGCTGCTCGAGCCGGGCCAGTTGGGCCCGGATCCCAGTCAGTGGCAGTTCACCGACGCCGGCTTCCGCTCGATGTTCCCGGTGGCGGACACGTGGGACGCGATGGACACCAACCTGAGCGCATTCCGCCGGCACGGAGGCAAGCTGATCATGTGGCAGGGATGGGCGGACAACGCAATCCCGCCGACCGGCACGGTCGACTACTACGACACGCTGGCGACGCGCAACGGTGGCTACGGGCGGACGCAGAACTTCGCCCGCCTGTTCATGGAGCCGACCGTCTATCACTGCGGCGGCGGCTACGCGAGTGCCGTTCAACCCGACCTGATCCTGCCGATGGTGGAATGGGTCGAGAAGAGCGCACCGCCCGGAACGACGACGAGCCCGCTCACCATCAGCTACACGGTAAATGGGAGCTCGCTGTCCCGGCCGGTGTACCCGTACCCGGACATCCCGAAGTACCAGGGCGGTAACCCCGACGACGCGAGCAGCTTCGCTCCGGTGACTGCGCCGGCAGTGCAGCAACACGCCGACTACACCAACTGGCTCGGCAACTACCTGTTCGACCAGCCGATCGGTGGCGGGGGTCGCGCGGACAACGGGTATACGCGGCGCGGGTGAACGGTGGCGCTTGGGAAGTAACTCGGAACGATTCCGAGTTACTTCCCGACCGCTTGATGGATCGGCGACATCGAAACGCGCGCCGGTGACGGCGCGTGCGCCGGGGCCCTTCCGGCGGCCAGCGGCAACAGCAGCGCGGCGATCAGGATCATCAGGGCATGCGATCACGTACACGAGACGTACACGTCACTTCGCGTCGTGGAAGATCACCCCGAGAGCGGTGCGCCGGCCGCGGGTGACCGTCGAGACACCGTGGCGCAGCCCGACGCGGTGATAGCCGCCCGATCCCCGGTTCGGCCGCTCGCGCGTCGGGAAGATCACAAACGCACCCTGGGGTGGAGTGAGCACGTGGGCGCGACTCTGCGCCCGCGGTCGTTGCTCAACCAGCACGAATTCGCCACCGTCGAAGTCCTCGCCCCGCCGCGACAGGACGACCAGGATCTGGAACGGGAAATACACCTCGCCGTACAGGTCCTGGTGAAGCGCGTTCCAGTCGCCTTCGCCGTAGCGGAGGATAAGCGGCGTGGGTCGGGTCTGGCCCGCCGCGCGGCAACGATCCAGGAGCTCTGAGTGCTCGAGCGGGAAGGTCGCGTTCTCGCCGCGCAGAAGCTCGGCCCAGCGGTTGGCGATCGCCGCGAGATGGGGATAGAACGCGCCGCGGAGCGCCGCGATCGTGTCGGGCAGCGGATGCTCGAAGTAGCGGTAGCGTCCGTGGCCGAAGCGGTGACGGGCCATGTCGATCGTCGAGCGGAAGCGCCCGTCGTCGAACAGATCGGCGAGCTCGTCGCATTCGTCCGGCCCGAGTAGCGCCGGCGTGATCGCGTGCCCGGCTTCGTCGAGCCGTCCTCCCAGCGCGTCCCAGTCGAGGCCGTCGACTCGGTGGCGGATGTCGGTGCTGACTTCTGGGGTCGTGGTCGTCATGACGGTAGAACGACCCGCCCCGTCCGTCTGTGAGGTCGAGGGTTCCTAGGAGGGGGTGCGGCGCGGCGGCTCCTAGGAGGGATGAGGCGCGGGGGTGCAGCTGCGGGGGGTCATAAGGGCACACTCGGCCATCGGCGGGGCTCGAGTGTGCAGTTGTGCGCCGTATATGGCGCTGAATGCACATTCACCGCTGAGAGGGGCGGCGAGTGTGCGCTTATGACCCTCGAACGTGGCCGCGGCACGATGTGGGACCCGCGCTGTGGCCGCGGCACGATGTGGGACCCGCGCCGCGGACGGGGCATACCCGTGGGGCACCCGACGGGCCGACCGTCGGCTGGAGATGGGGTCCGGCCGCTACCCGTCGAGCAGTTCGCGCGCGAGGTCGCTGTAGCAGCCGGCGGCGAACCCAAGATCGCGTACGTCGATCCGCTCGTTGGCGCTATGGACGAGCGGGGCGGATTCGAGCAGCGTCATGTGGCGCTGGGGGAAGAAGCCGTAGGCGACGCACTCCGGGAACTGCTCGCGGAACCAGCGAGAGTCCGAGAAGCCAGGGAGGATCACCGGCACGGACTCGGCGCCCGGATCGCTCGTGCGAACCCAGCGGTCGATCGCGTCCATGAGCGGGCTCTGCACCGGTGAGGAGTTGCCGATGACCGTTTCGGTGAACTCGATCTCGAGCTGGTCCGCGGCGTCGCCGAGCACTTGGGCGATCCGCCGGCGCGCGGCGTCCTCCCCCAGGCCGGGCGGCACGCGGCAGTCGACCTTGAGGTACGCGCGCGACGGGATCACGTTGATCTTGTCGGAGGCGTGGGCCATCGTCGGGGTGAGCGTGACGCCGAGCATCGGCTCAACCAGGACGAGCAAGCGGGGGTCGACGGAGACGATCCGCTCGAGCGCGCCGGCGGGATCATCCGGGTCGGTGCCGAGCCCCCGGAGCAGCGCGGCCGGCGCCTCGGTTAGCTCGAACAGCGGCTCGGCCCTGGCGATCAGCTCCAGCACCGGGCCCAGCTTGAGCAGCGCGTTGTCGCCGGTCCTCGGAAGCGACGCGTGTCCCGCGACGCCGCGCGCCGTGAGCTTGAAGCGGAAGATCCCCTTCTCGGCGCAGCAGACGCCGTAGCGGCGCTTGCCGTCGAACTCGAACACCTCGCCGGCGCCCTCGTTGAGCAGCATGTCGCAGCGGACCCGATCGGGATGCGTGTCGGTCAACCAGTGCGCGCCGACGTCGCCGCCCGTCTCCTCGTCGGAGACGAACACCAGCTTCAGGGTCCCGGCTCCAGGACGCCAGCCGCCGCGGGCCAGCGTGGCCGCCGCGACCGCTTCGGCGGCCACCTGGGATTTCATGTCGATCGCGCCTCGTCCCCACAGATAGCCGTCTGCGACGTCGCCCGACCACGGGTCGTGCGTCCACTCCGATGGGTCGGCCAGGACGGTGTCGACGTGGCCGAGGTAGCAGAGCGTCGGACCGTCGTCGTCGCCTGAGTCGGCCCCGGGCAGGTCGGCCACGAGGTTCGGCCGGTCGTCGTCGTCGGCCAGGAGCTCGGTCCTCAAACCCGCGTCGCGCAGATACGACGCGAGGAACTCGATCGCTGGCCGTTCGTTGCCGGGCGGGTTGACCGTGTTGAAGCGGACCAGCTCGCGCAGGACGTCGGTCGTTTCGCGCTCCAGGTCGTCCGAGGCGGCCATCGGACAGGCAGCCTAGCGACCCCGCCGCGTAGCATGGCGACCCGTGGCGCCGACCCAAGACGACCTGGCGCTGGCGCTCGAGTTGGCCGACGTGGCTGACGAAATCACGCTGGGGCGATACCGCGCCGCCGATCTCATCGTCGAGACCAAGCCCGACCTGACGCCCGTAACCGAGGCGGACAAGACCGTCGAGCAGACGCTACGCGACCGGCTGGCCTCGGTGCGACCGGGCGACGCGATCGTCGGCGAGGAGTACGGCTCCTCGGCAGAGTCGCCGGAGAACGGCCGGCGCTGGATCGTCGACCCGATCGACGGGACCAAGAACTACGTTCGGGGCATCCCCGTATGGGGGACACTGCTCGCCCTTCAGCAATGGGATCGCGTCACACTCGGGGTGGTGTCGGCCCCGGCCCTGCAGCGTCGGTGGTGGGCATCGCGGGGCGCCGGCGCGTTCGCCCGCGATGAACTGAGCGACGCGCCGCGGCGCCTGGGCGTCTCCGCCGTGCGGGCGCTGGAGGACGCGCAGCTGTGCATCTCCGGCTTCGACGGCTGGACCGAGTCTCAGAATGGCGTCGATCGGCTGCTGACGCTCGCGCGTCGCTGCTGGCGCACGCGAGGGTTCGGCGACTTCTGGGGGTACATGATGGTCGCGGAGGGAGTGGCCGAGATCAGCTGCGAGGCCGTGGTGTCGCTGTGGGATCTGGCCGCTCCGC
>DATBYI010000196.1:0-4396 GCA_036513815.1 Solirubrobacteraceae bacterium | reverse complement strand
GAACACCTTGTTCTTCTCCTCGCTGATCGCGCGCGGCTCCAGCGCGGTGGGTGGTTCGATGGCAATGAACGCGAGCACCTGCAGCAGGTGTGTGACGACCATGTCTCGGTAGGCGCCGGTGGCGTCATAGAAATCGACCCGACTCTCGAGCCCCAACGTCTCGGGGATATCGATCTGGACGTGATGTATGAAGTTGCGGTTCCAGATCGGCTCGAACAGACCGTTCGCGAAGCGAAACGCGAGGATGTTCTGCGCCGGCTCCTTGCCAAGGAAATGGTCGATTCGGAAGATCTGACTCTCCCGGAAGGTCTCGTGGACCTTGGCGTTCAACCTGATCGCGCTTTCCAGATCGTTGCCGAACGGCTTCTCCATGATCACCCGGGACCGATCCACCAGTCCGGCCACCGCCAGCATTTCGATCACCGAGACGGCGGCGCGGGGGGGCACGCTCAGGTAGTGAAGACGCCGCACCGCCTCACCCAGCTGCGCCTCGGCATCTGCTACAGCCTGCGAGAGCGCCTGAGGCCCGTCTCTCTGCCGCACGAATCGCAACTTCTCGACGAACGCCTCGAGTTGGTCGGCGGTCACCTTGCCCGAGCCAAACTCGCCCAGAGCGGCACGGGCGAACTCGCGAAACCCTCCATCGTCCAGATCATCCAGCGACGTCGCGACGATCCGCAGCTCCGGCGCCAGCGTCGACTCCGACAGCAGTGACAGGCCCGGAAGGAGCTTACGGCGGGCAAGGTCGCCCGTGGCCCCGAAGAGCACGACAACATGCGGAGGTATGGATTCCCGCGACGCGCGTCGGACCGGCAAGCCCGCCGCCGGATACGCGATGCTCTCCTCATTCGTCTCGGACAAGCCAATGATCATTCCACTGGCGCCTAAAGCTGTCCTTCTCCAAACGGCTAAAGCGACCGCCCGCGGCTCTCGCTCGCCCAGCTGACCGCGTCAATCCTGCCGGGCGGCAGAGCGCTCGGCCACCAGCGGTGCGTACTGGCTCGGCTCGCGGGTGTCGAGGAACGGGAACAGATCAAGCCAGTCGCGCCGCTGGTCGAGGTCGAGGTCGGCGACCAGTACCGCCGCACGGTCCCGAGGGGCCTGGACGAGCATCCTGCCGTACGGATCTGAGATGAACGACGACCCGTAGAACGTGAGCGGCGGCTCGTGACCGATCCGGTTGACAGCGACCATGAACGTGCCGTTCGCTATCCCGTTCGCGCTGATTACCTGCTCCCACAGCGGCTCAGTGTCGAACTCCGGGTGGTCAGGCTCAGAGCCGATCGCGGTCGGATAAACGATCACCTCAGCGCCGCTGAGCGAATACGCCCGGGCCAGCTCGGGAAACCATTGGTCCCAGCACGTCGGGAACCCAAACCGGGCGCCGGCGATTTCTACTACCGGATAGCCGGAGTCGCCGGGGCGGAAGTAGCGATCCTCGTAGTAGCCGGCGGTCACGGGAATGTGCTGCTTGCGCGTCCGGGCCACGACCTCGCCTGAGGGCGACACGCAGATCGCTGTGTTGAAACCGAGTTCTGCCTCTCCGGCGCGCTCGTAGAGCGATGCGTGTACGTGCGCTCCGGTCTCAGCGGCCAGCCGGGCTGCGAACGCAGTGGTCGGACCTGTTGGAATGTCCTCGGCACGCGCTGCCGGTCGATCGCCGGCGTCGGGATTGACCGCGAAGTACGGCGAGAGCGTCAGCTCCTGAAGACACACCAAGTGTGCGCCCTGCTCCGCGGCTGCGCGAATGCCGTCGGCGAGCGCTGACTGGTGTTCCTCGGGATCAGGATGCCACCGCTGCTGGACTAGCCCGATCCGGAACGGTTCGCGCTCGGGCGGATTCACGCGCGCCGGGGACTCTGGCGGATGCAGCGCGGTAATGAGCGCGGGCGGCTCCAAGCGCGCGAGTCTATGAGCTTGCCGGCACCTGCTGGGTGATGCAGTGCACTCCGCCGCCACCCTCAGCCAGCACGCGACCGGGCACCGGCACGATCTCACGCGGCGCAAACACAGAGGCGAGCATCCGCAGCACCTCCTCGTCGCGACTCGGATCATCGCCGCACACCGGCACGACCACGGCCCCGTTGACTATGTAGAGGTTCGTGTACGGCACCACGCCAGGTTGCCCGCGCACCTGAGTGCGGGGCAACATCGAGAGCTCGATCACCTCGAGCCGGCGCCCGCGCGCGTCGGTCGCAGCGCGTAGACGCTCGACGTTCTCAGCTAGCGGCTCGTGGTTGGGGTCGCCCGGATCGTCGACGGTCTGGGCGAGCACCACGCCGGGACGAACAAACACCGCGACATTGTCGACGTGCCCATCTGTGTCGTAGTCCTCGACCAGCCCACTCCGGATCCAGACGACCTTGTCGATCCCCAAGTAATCGCCCAACAGGATCTCGAGCTCAGCGCGTGTCAGATCAGGATTGCGCGACGGATGCAGCAGGCACTGCTCGGTGGCGATCAACGTCCCTTCTCCGTCGACCGCGATCGACCCGCCTTCGAGTACGAAGTTCGCTTCGATCCGGTCGATCTCCAAGTGCGCCAGCAGCGCGAGGTTCATCGCGTCGTCGCGATCGTAAGGAACGAACCTCTCCCCCCAACCGTTGAACCTGAAGTCGACCCCGGCACGACATCCGTCGGCTGTGGTCACGATCACCGGACCGCTGTCGCGCATCCATGAGTCGTCGATCGCGAGCTCGAGTACATCGACCGCCTCGCCGCACGCATCTCGCACCTCACCGCCGGCGCCGGGCGCCGCCACCATCAACACCCGCTCGAATCCGGCAATCGCGCGCGCGGCGGCGGCGTACTCGCGCTTCGCATGACCCAGCGCGTCGCCCCAAAGCTCGAGCCGCGTTGGCCACGCCATCAGGGTGAGCTCGTGCAGAGCCCACTCCGCCGGGATCGCCATCCCGTACTGCCGCGGCCTCGGCTGAGTCACCACCGCGGTAGCCATCGCCGCTCCTTCCCCTCGTAGCCGTGCCACCAGTCGAACACTGATTGGTGTGGCGGGGCCGCGACATGGACAAGCGGCCAAGGTTCGGCTCCGATCTTCTTCCCTCAGGCTGTACGTCCACTGTCGGGTGGAAGCAAATAGGCCCTCCGGAACACAAAAAAGCCCGCTGTGCGGGGCTTTTCCAGTGCGCCCGAACCGATCGATCTCAGACGGCAAGATCAGCGCCGAAGCCAGGTCGAGCTGCGGTCCAGATGGCGTCTTGCCTTTGCCTCCGTGCCGCTCTGGCCTATCGGATCGTATGGTGAAGACCGAGCTCTGGGAGGTCCGATAGGCGAGCGCGTGAACCGCATCCTCTGCGCCGCCGATCGCAAGGGCTCGCCGGAGTCGATCGATCTGGGCACGCCGGCTGCCCGGCGTTCTGGGTTGAGGGGGCCGGCGACGCGCCGGTCGAGTGCTACCTGCGGGAGGTTCAACATCGAGGCCGCATTTCCCGGCTTGGCGAAGTGCACGGCACCGGGGCATCCACATCCGGCGGAGTTGCCTTTGCCCGCATGGGCGGCGATCGACCGCCAGCCCGTGGACGCGGCCAGCGAGGTCGAGACGACTTGCCGGTTCCGCGCGAGGACGCGCGATCTGAACGAGGCGCGTTTGCGGGCGTTGCTATTGCAGAGCATCGGCGGCCAGCAAATCGAGGCCGCCCGCCGGCCGTGTGGGCCTCGAGCCCAGCGTGATTTCCGTTCGCTGGCACGGGAGCGGGCGCAATGGCCGCGGGCCTCTCGATCCCGATGCCGGGGACGCTGGCTGAGAGGCGACCGGCAAACACCATTCCCATGAACTCCGCAGCGAAGGGAGACGCCTTGCTCGACGAGTGTCATAGCCAAGCTGATCGCCGGGGTGGCGGTGCTCCGACGACAGGCCTGTGTCCAGGACCGTGATGGCCGAGTCAGTCGTGCATCTGTCCTCGGCCGTCGGCAGTCCGCTGCTTGATTCCGGTGGGGAGCGCCTGGGCCGGGTGGAGGATGTCATCGCGGGGCTCGATACGGGCCACGAGTTGCCGTCGGTCACCGGGCTCAAGGCGCGGATCGGCGGCCGGGAGCCGTTTGTCCCGTCCGATCGGATCGCGCGATTGGAACCGCAGGATGCCCGCACCTCGACCACGATGCTCGACCTGGCCCGGTTCGAGCGCCGGCCCGGGGAGGTGCTGTTGCGTGGCGACGTGCTCGGTCGGAGCATGATCGATGTCAACACGGCCCGCTTGGTCAAGGCGCGCGAGGTCGAGCTGGCGTGCGACGGAGGGACCTGGCGGGTGGCCGGCATCGACCCCGCGCTGGGCGCCGGGATCAGGCGCTTCTTGCCGCGGCGCTTCGCGGTCACGAGCGCGATCACGCGGCCTTTGTGCCGTGGTCGCAGATCGAGCCGTTCGTGGGGCACGTGCCGACG
>DATBYI010000195.1:0-3350 GCA_036513815.1 Solirubrobacteraceae bacterium | reverse complement strand
GACCGCGTAGGTGATCTCGGGGGCTTCCTGGGTAAGGCACTGGACCGCGTCGAACGCGAGCTGCGGGTGCGGGGAGTGCGACGAGACGCCGAGGTTGTAACCCCCGATGGAAACGTGCGGGGGGACGCCGGCGACGACCTCCGGGAACGGTGCATACCCCATCACCTTCGCCACCGCAGGTCCGGTTTTTTTGGCCGATTGCCAGACGAACGGGTAATTGATCTCGAACGCGGCGTTGCCCTTATCGAACGTGGTGTCGGACTGGCCCTCCTGTGTGACGTTCAGCGACGGATCGGCCGCCGGCGATGTCGCGAGGTCGTGCATGATCTCCGCCGCCACCTTGGTCGAGGGTCCGACGACCACCTTGTTGGAGCCGGTGATGATGCCGCCGTAGTCCGAATCGACGAGCGAGTTGAACCATACGGTCAGGCCCTCGTACTGGGCGCCCTGCTCCTCGATGTAGTGCGGCTTGCCGAGCTTGGCCAGCTGGGTGGAGTCGCTGATCATCTGCTGCCAGGTCGTCGGGACGGGCTGGTGGATGTCGGCGAGGAGGTCCTTGCGGTACCAGAGGATCTCGGTGTTCGAGTTGATCGGGACGGCCCACAGCTTGCCTTGCCAGGTGGCGGTCTTGACCGGACCCGGAAGATCGACGCTCTGGATCTGTTGGGCGAAGGCGGCGGGCACTGGCCGGATCCACTTCGCGGTGGCGAACTCGGCCGTCCAGTCGACGTCCATGGCGAGGATGTCGATCGACGGGTCGTCGGCGGCCAGGCGGCGGACCAGCGAGACCCGCTGCTGGTCCGACGACGTCGAGAGGAAGTTGATGCTGATGTTGTACTTGCCGCCCGAGTCCTTGCTGCAGGCCGCGGCCGCGGCTGCGAACGAGCCCGAGGGCTCAGGGAAGACGTACCAGTTGAGCGTCACCGGTCCCTTGCCGGAGGACCCGCAGCCCGCCACGGCGAGCGCGGCCAGGGCTATGGCTGCGAGCGCCGCGTAGAACGATCGCCTCGGGCGCGCTCTGGGTGCGCGATGCGCTGAGACTCGGGTCCGGCCCGGTCCCAGGGCCTGCGGGATGCCACTCCTACGTCGAGGGCTTCTCCTCACAACCTCTCTCCGTCCCTCTCCGGTGGTGCGAAAGACGCTTGTCCTGGTACCCCTCCGGGGACTACGTAAACAGGAAGTTAAAGTCCGGAGCCCAAGATGAGCCGATCGTCTTGCGGCGAAGGCGCTGCGGGCTCAGCGCAGAGCGAGCACGCCGACCAGTCGAAGGGCTGCGCGATCCCCCGCAAGCGCCGGTCGTTCTGATGCCAGTCGCGGTTCAGGTGGCGCCCGATCACGACGGCGCCGACGGGGCCGGCGCCGGCTGCCTTGAGTGCGGCCGCGGCGCTCTGCGCGCTGGCGCCCGTCGTCCACGTGTCGTCGATCAGGAGGACGGCGCGGTGGTCAAGGGCCTCCGTGGCCTCGAACTTGTTCTCGGCGTACGCGCGCGACGGTGCCTCGGCGTCGGTGCGCGCGAGGAGGCTCCGGTGGCGATCGCGGGTGGGGCCGACGAGCTCGCCGACGATCCAGCGCAGGGGGTGGCGCTCGTCGCGCGTCTGGTCTCCGGAGGGCACGGTGGTGACCACGTCGAAGTGGTTGGTCTGGGCGGTGCGCGCCACGCAGCGCTCGTGCGCGGCCAGGAACCGCCACAGGATCGCGGCGAGGATCGCACCGAGGTGGCGGGCCACCTCGCCGTCGAGGCGTTTGTAGCTTGCCAGCGCGTGGTGAAGCTGTTCGCGCGCCACGCTGTAGGAGATCGGGGCGACCGCGTCGAGCACGGCTCTCCCGTGCGCGCACGCGTAACAGCGGTCGTAGCCCGCGGTGAAGTTGAAGCAGGTCGGACACACATCCGGGCCGCGGCGCGGGCCGAGCATCACGTTCTCGTACGGCGCGCTCAGCTCGCGGACGGTGGGCACGGCGTGCCTAGGCCAGGAGCGGGCCCGACGCGGTCAGGGGGTCGAGGATCGCCGTGATCTCGGCGGCCTCGCTGACCACGAAGGTGCCCGGGCGGCCCGCATAGTCGCGAGCCCAGGCCTGGCGCTCGATCAGCGAGGCCAGGAGGAAGACCGGCCTGCCCTGTTCGCGTGCGAGGCGGGCTTGCATCCGGGCGCCGCTCGTGTCGGAGGCCTCGACGACGACGGTGGCGAGCGCGACGCCCGACATGACCGCGTTTCGCATCGGGAAGCTTCGCCGGCTCGGTGGCGCGTCGGGCCAGAACTGCGAGATCACCGCGCACTGGCTGGCGATCGTGTGTTGAAGGGGAGCGCTCTCTGGGGGATAGGCGCGCGCGAGACCCGTTCCGATCACGGCGACGGTCCGGCCACCGTGGGTGAGCGCGCTCGTGTGGGCGGCGGTGTCGATCCCGGCCGCCAGCCCCGAGATCACGGTGTATTTGCTCGCGATTAGGTGCTTTGCAATGCCTTGCGCGGTTCGTACGCCGTCTGGCGTCGCCTTCCGGGCCCCGACGACCGCGACGCCGCGGGCGTCGGCAGGGGTAAGGCGGCCGGCGATAAACACCATCGGCGGCCGATCGTGGACGGCGCGGAGGTTCGGGGGGTAGTCGCGATCGAGCACCGTGACGAGCCGCATCCCGCTCGCGTCCCATCGCTCGAGCTCAGCCCGGGCCTGGTCGAGTAGCTCGCGCATCGGCCGGGCGGGTTCTTCGGGCGCGGCCTGCTCGAGAAGGCTCGCCTGTTCGGGGGCTTTGCGCTGGAACTCGTCCTCGAGTACGGCGAACGCGCCGTCATGCTCCTCAACGAGCCCCGCGTACTCGACCCAGGGACGGCGGCCTGTCCTGAGCAGGACCACCATCGCAGCGCGCTCGTCGGCAGCCGTCACCGCGCGAGCGTATCCCTCGCGAGAGACGTCCCGGCCGGGCCTGTTCAGGCGAGCGGCTGGGCGGGCTCTGTGGGCTGGTTGGTGGGTTCCGCGCTCGGCGCGGATGCAGCAGGATCTTGCGTGGCCGGTGCCGCCGGCTCTTGCGCCGCCGGTGCCGCCGGCTCTGGGGGCGCGAACGCTTCGGGCGCGGGTGCCGCCGGCTCTGGGGACGCGAACGCTTGGGGCGCGGGTGCCGCCGGCTCGGATGCCACCGGCTCCGGCGCCGCTGGCGCCGGCTCGGGTGCGGCCGTCCCAAACGTCGTTTCCGCGGGCGCGAACTCCGGTGGCGCCGGGGGCGCGTACGGGGCCACAGCCGGCGCAGCCGGGGCGGCGGAAGTCATCGCCGCCGTCAGTGCGCCGTGATCCTGCTCCTCCCCGCTCACCGCCATCCTGAAGTCGCGGATGCCCTTGCCGAGCGCTCGTCCGGCCTCCGG
>DATBYI010000194.1:0-4103 GCA_036513815.1 Solirubrobacteraceae bacterium | reverse complement strand
CCATAGGAGTCGGCGAGCGTCGCGCGGCCGTTTCCGGGGCGCGAGCGCCATCACCAGTAGGCACGCGATTGGAACGAGAAGCTTCACCAGCCACGCCAGCTGAGTGTGGGGGCCGACTGGGCCGAAGGCGACGATCGCCGCGAGGCCGCTGAGCGCGGCGATTCGCTCATATCCAATGAGCGCGCACGCCAGGACCGCCGCCAACACCAACTCCTGGATACGCAACCGCTGGCCCGGGCCGGCGATGACGTCTGTCTTCAGGGCGCTGATCATCCACAGCGTCAACCAGATCGGCACCGCCTGGCAGCACGAGTCCGCGATCAACCGCCGGATCCCCGCTCGCGCGCTGATCGCCCGGCGCTCGCGTAACCCGCCGAGCACGAGCGACGCGATCTCGCGCACGAACGCCCAACTGGATTGCTCACCGGCGTCGAGGAGCATCCCCAGCATCTCCGGTCCCCGTGTCTGACGCAGCGCGGGCGGGTAGGCCCGCAACGCGGCCTGACCGACCCGCTCGCGGATCACGTCAGCACCGCCTCTGAGGTCGCGCGCAGACGGCTTGAGACCGCTTTGGAGGCTTGCGCCAACCGCGCTGCCTCCTCAGCCAGCAGCGCCCTGCCCGTCGGCGTGAGGGTGTAATCGCGGCGCTGGCGCCCACCCTCCACGTACGGCTTACCGGCCATCACCAGCGACTCGGAGAGCGCGCGTTCGAGCAGCGCGTACAGCGTTCCGGTCGAGAGGCGCACCCGCCCGCCCGAGAGCTCACGGGCGCGCTGTGCGATCGCGTAACCGTGCAACGGACCATCGATCAGCGCTGCGAGGGCGAAATAGCTCGGCGGGCGAAGCTCCACACGCACACGATATGTCGAGAGCCAACCTATTGTCAAGACCGAATAAGTCGATTGACAACAGGTCGATGATCGATATATCGTCCTCGGCGTGGATCCTGATCGTCCAAGTGCAAATCGGAAACCAACTCAGACGTGGACGAGCGGGCGAGATCGTTGGCGGCGGGCCCCGCTGCTCGCCGCTCTCGTCACCGTAGGGATGGGATTGGCGGCCTGCGGGGGAGGTTCCCCCAAGGCCTCGTCGGCCGCCGGCTGCTCGCCGTCGGGCTGCTCGAGCCCCAGCGCGTCAGCGGCGCTGGAGGTCAAGGCGGTGAGGTACTCCGCGTGCATACGCACTCACGGGGTCACCGATTTCCCCGACCCAACCATCGGGTCGAACGGCCTACCCAGCTGGGCCGCCAACCCCAATGACCCCAACTCCAGCGTCGATTCAACGGGATTCCCGGCGGCCAAACAGGCCTGTAAGCAGGACCTGCCCAAGCTCGGCCCGCAGACGTCCGCCGAAAAGGCGGCGGCCAATGCCGAGGCGCTCAAGTACGCCACGTGCATGCGAGCAAACGGCGTGCCCAACTTTCCTGATCCCAACGGCCAGGGAGTAATCCAGATCGAGAATGCGACCGGCACCCTCGACGCCAGCTCGCCCCAGTTCCAGAAGGCCGAGACGGCATGTAAGACACTGGACAACGGATTCGCACAGCAGTCGAGCGCGGCAGTCTCGTCCAATTCGGGCAACGGTGCAAGCGGTTCGTAGGCGTCGACCGACGCGGTCAACGGCTCGAGGAGCCGTCTACGCCGCTCACGAGCTGCGCGGTGAGATAACGCACCAGCTCGCGCTAGCCGAGGCTGCGCTGGCCGACCCCAACGCAGACATCGCCGCCCTGCGGGAAATGGGAGAGGGCGTCGTCGCCGCCTGCGAGCGCCAAGAACGGTTACTGGAGGCGCTGCTCACCCTCGCCCGGACCGAGTACGGTCCTCTACGGTCCGATCCCGTCGACTTGGCCGCCACCGCCGCGAAGGTCCTGCGCGCCCACGACCATCGCGAAATGAGGAGCACGGCGGCGCTCGAACCCGCCCGTACCACCGGCGACCCCCTGCTGGTCGAGCGCCTCGTCGCGAACCTGATCGAGAATGCCGTCCGTCACAACACGCCGGGAGGCCGGCTCGACACCGCCACATACACGGTCGCTGGCCAAGCCATCTTCATGATCGCGAACACCGGACCCGTGATCCCGACCGGAGAGCTCACCCACCTCTTCCAACCCTTCAAGCGACGCACCTCTCCCGAGGCCTTTTCTGCCGAAGGGGTCGGGCTCGGGCTGGCGATCGTCCAAGCGATCGCGAACGCCCACGATGCCACGGTCAAGACAGAGGCTCGTAGGGGTGGGGGCCTGAGAATCGAGATCGGCTTCGCAGCCGCCGCGCGACCGAACCGCCCGTCGCGTTAGCCGCCGCTACCCGGCCCCGCCCTCAGATGCCTCAACGGCCTCCTCGCCCTTCAGCGAAGGGCCACGTGACGCCACGGGTGAGGCACTCACCGACGCCTGCACAGCAGCTGCCTCTTCGGGGGTGAGGGTCTTCCGAATCACTTGCCGGCTGGCTTCACCGATGGCCGCGACCATTTCGTCGACGGCATTGGTGTCGGCGATCATGACGATCGCCGAGCCCGGAGGCGGTAAAACGGCTCGCAGGCGCTCGGCGAGCGCCTCCGGCTCGGGATCGGTTTCGGTCGGCGTCCCCAGCTGAGAGCCGAGCGTCGCACCTAGGACCGTCCCCACCGCAATCCCGAGAGGCCCGGCTAAGACGGCACCGATCACCGCCCCCGCGGCTCCGCCCTCCCCAGCTCCACTTTCGGAGATATGCAGAGCCTCGTCGTCGTCGACGTAGTGGCCGGCAAAGGTTCCTCGCAGCACCAAGTGGCCATCGGCGTGATGTTCAACGAACCCCACCTCGGAGGTCCATGGCGCGGACCCCGAACGATTGCGTGCTGCGGCGAACGCCTCGGCGGCCGAGTTCACGTCAGCAAAGCTCAACAGAGCAAAGTCGAGCGCCATATCCGTTGCGCACCATAGCTCAGGGCCGGTGCCGCTGCCGGGCGACGGACCGGCACTGCCGGTTGAGTCGGCACGCCGATCGACGCTGCATGCGGCCGCCGCCTGCGCGATCACGATCCACGCGGCCGCCGCCTGCGCGATACTGGGTCGCGAAGGGTTACTCGAACTGTGGGGGCCAGCGTGATCATCTCTTATGACGGAACGCCGAACGATGACGACGCGCTTGCGCTGGGCAGGATGCTGGCGCAGGCCGGTTTCACGTTGGCGCTCGCCTATGTGCGCCATTCGCGTGAGTTTGATCCGCGCCGGGAAGAGGTGGCCCAGCATGACGCGCAGCGACGCCTGGAGCGAGGCGCCGCTGCGTTGGGCGATGCCGAAATCGCCCGGCACGTTGTCATCGGTGCTTCGACCGGGGCCGCCTTGGCCCAGCTGGCCGAGAGTGAGGGAGCCTCGCTGGTCGTGTTCGGCTCGGACTACCGGACCACGCCCGGTCACGTCGAGCCCGGCACGTCCGCCCAGTACCTCCTCGACGGTGGGTCGGTCGCGGTGGCCATTGCCGCCGCCGGTCTGCGCACGCAACCGGGCACCGAAATCAGATCCATCGCCGTGCCTCTCGCGGGCGCGACGAACGATGTGGCCCGTGAGACCGCGGGCGCGCTGGCCGCGAAACTCGGGGCAACGCTTCGTGAGTCACGCGCCGAGCCGGTGGATCTGATCGTCGTCGGATCGCAGCCGGACGCACCGGCCGGCCACGTGGTGATCGGCGGTGACGTCCGCAACGAGCTGAACAGCGCCCGCAGCTCAGTGCTGGTCCTCGCGGCCGGCGTCCCGCTTCTTCCATGACGCCACCGCGGCTCTATTACATGCCGCGGACTCGGTCGAGCCGCGTCCTGTGGCTGCTTGAGGAGATCGGCGCACCCTATGAGCTGACCGAGATCCGGGGTGCCGAGCGCCGGTCCGACGAGCACCTCGGTCGGCATCCGCTAGGTCGCGTGCCCGCGCTCGAGCTCGGGGATGGCACGACGATGTTCGAGTCCGCGGCGATTTGCCTCCAGCTAGCCGATCTGAACCCAGAGGCTGGATTGATCGGTCCTGTCGGGTCGCCCGAGCGAGCACTCGTCTACCAATGGGTCGTGTTCGCGGTCTCCGAACTCGAAGGGCCGCTGTTCCGCTGGATTCGTGACCTCAACGAAGAGGTCACCGA
>DATBYI010000193.1:0-2503 GCA_036513815.1 Solirubrobacteraceae bacterium | reverse complement strand
ACTGGCTTCGAGACACGGGCCACGGTGCTTGGGCACGTGCAGCGCGGGGGCACGCCGACGGCGTTCGACCGGGTGCTGGCGACTCGGTTCGGGCTGGCCGCGATCGACGCCGCGCACGATGGCGCCTGGGGGACGATGGTCGCGTTGCGTTCCACCAACATCGAGCTGGTGGCGCTGTCCGACGCCGTCGCGGAGTTGCGGACCGTGCCGGCCGAGGAGTACGAGCGCTACGGGGTGCTGTTCGGGTGAGCGTCCCGACCCCCGCCCTGATCACGTTCCGCCGGCAGGTGGTGGTGCATGCGCACGCTTGATGACCTCGATCCCGATGGCCAGCGCATCCTCGTCCGCGTCGACTTCAACGTCCCGTTGGACGACCGGCAGCGCATCACCGACGACGTCCGCATCCGCGCCGCGCTCCCGACGCTCGAGGAGCTCCGCTCGCGCGGCGCGCGGCAACTGATCCTGGCCGCTCACCTCGGGCGGCCGAAGGACCGCGAGCCGGAACTCTCGCTTAAGCCCGCGGCTGAGCGCCTGAGCGAGCTGCTCGGGGTCGACGTCGCGCTGGCGCCGGGCCTCGACGAGCTGCCCGACGGCGAGGTGGTGATGCTCGAGAACGTCCGTTACGAGCCGGGGGAGACCAAGAACGATCCCAAGCTGGCCGCGCGGTACGCCGCGCTCGCCGACCTGTACGTCAACGACGCTTTCGGCGCGGCGCACCGCGCCCACGCCTCCACCGAGGCGGTAGCGCACCTGCTCCCGTCGGCGGCGGGCCGCCTGATGGAACGTGAGGTGCGGACGCTCAAGGGCATCCTCGAGGACCCGAAGCGCCCGCTGGTGGCGGTCATGGGCGGGGCCAAGGTGACCGACAAGATCGGGGTGCTCGACGTTTTCCTCGACCGTGCGGACATCGTGCTCGTCGGTGGCGCGATGTGCTTCCCGTTCTTCAAGGCGCAGGGCCACGAGGTCGGCGACTCGCTGTGCGAGCGCGAAGGCATCGATCCCGCGCGCGCGGCGCTCGAGAAAGGTGGCGACAAGCTACGGCTCCCGAGCGACCTGGTGGCCGGACGCGAGTTCTCGGCCGACACCGAGGTCTCCTCGCTCGACGGCGTTGACGTCCCGGCCGGCTGGATGGGGCTCGACATCGGCCGTTCGTCGGCGGAGTCATATGCCGCCGTGATCGAGACCGCCGGGACGGTGTTCTGGAACGGCCCGATGGGCGCGTTCGAGCTCGACCCATTCGCGGACGGCACCCGTCGCGTGGCCGAGGCGGTCGCCGAGTGCCCCGGCACGACGGTTGTCGGCGGCGGCGACTCGGCGGCAGCGCTGGCGCAATTCGGCCTCGCCGATCGCGTCGACCACCTTTCCACCGGTGGCGGCGCCTCGCTCGAGCTGATGGAAGGCAAGGAGCTGCCCGGGGTGGTGGCGCTGTCATGACGCCGTGGCGCACCCCTTTCATTGCCGGCAACTGGAAGATGTACAAGACGATCGAAGAGGCCGAGCAGTACGTGCGGGTGCTGCTGCCCAACCTCGCCTCTGCGGACGGAGTCGAGATCGGGATCTGTGTCCCCTTTCTAGCGCTCGCGCCGACCGTACAGTCCACGCGTGGCTCGCGGGTCGAGGTGTTCGCCCAGACGATGCACCAGGCGCAGGAGGGCGCGTTCACGGGCGAGGTCTCGCCGGCGATGCTGACCGAGATCGGCGTTCACGGCGTCGTGCTCGGCCACTCCGAGCGCCGCCAGCTGTTCGGGGAGACCGACGGCGCGCTGGCGCTGAAGGTCCCGGCCGCGCTCCAGGCCGGGATGGTCCCGATCCTCTGCGTGGGGGAGACCGAGGAGGAGCGCGAGCGCGGCGACACCGAGCATAAGCTGCGACACCAGGTCCAGGAGGGTCTCGAGCAGGTGCCGGTCGAGCGGCTGTCGGAGGTCGTGCTCGCCTATGAGCCGATCTGGGCGATCGGGACGGGCCTCACCGCCACGACTGAGCAGGCGCAGGAGACGGTGGCATTCGTCCGCGCGCTGGTGCAGGGCATCGACGAGTCCGCAGCCGGGGCGGTTCGGATCCTTTATGGCGGTTCGCTCAAGCCAGAGAACGCCGAGGAGCTGCTTGGTCTCCCCGATGTCGACGGGGCGCTCGTCGGCGGCGCCAGCCTCGACCCCGCGTCGTTCGCGCACATCGTGGAGCTCGCTTCCGGAGTCCTCGCCGCCAGGCCATGATGAGGATCTCCCGCGAGGGCGAAAAGGATGTGCGGGGCAAGTCAGAGGTGTTTGACTACATCGTGGTGGGCGCCGGGTCGGCCGGATGCGTGCTGGCCGACCGGCTCACCGAGGACCCGGCCACACGTGTCCTGCTCATCGAGGCCGGCGGCCGCGACCGGAGTCCGAACATCAAGATTCCGGCGGCCTTCGCCAAGCAGTTCCACACCAAGCTCGACTGGGACTTCTCCACGGAGCCCGAGCCGCACGTCGACGGGCGGTCGCTCTACGTACCCCGCGGCAAGAGCCTG
>DATBYI010000192.1:0-6113 GCA_036513815.1 Solirubrobacteraceae bacterium | reverse complement strand
AGTACACGGGGCCGATCGCCGCCTGCGCCTCCTCGAAGCTCGCCATCACCTCGGTCAGCGTGTGCCGCGCGATCCAGTCACCGATGATCTCGTCGAGCTCGGCGGCGTGCGCCGCGCGGCCCTCGTGATCGGCGAACCACCCCTCGGCGATCAGATCGGGGCGCCCGACGAGGGTGATGAGCCGCTCGGCGACCGACTGCGAGCTGGCCGACAACGCGACCCACTTCCGATCGCGCGTCCGGTACGCGTTGCGGGGCGAGGTCCAGCTCGTCGCGTTACCGGATCGCTCCGGGACGAGGCCGAGCTGGTCGTAGGCGAGCGCCTGGGGACCGAGGAACGCGAACAGCGGCTCGAGCAGGCTCACGTCGACGAACTGGCCGCTTCCTCCGGCCTCTCGATGGCGCAGCGCGGCCAGCGCAGCGATCGCCCCGTACAGCCCGCTCACCCCGTCGCCGAGCGCGAACGACGGCAGGCTCGGTGGGCCGTCGGGAAAGCCGTGCGTGTAGGCATAGCCGCTCATGGCCTCGGCGACCGTGCCGAAACCGGGCCGATCCTTGTACGGGCCGGTTTGGCCGAACCCCGTCGTCCGCACCATGATCAGACCCGGGTTGACCGATCGCAATTGCTCGTAGCCAAGACCCCAGGCCTCCATCCGCCCGGGGCGGAAGCTCTCCACGAGCACGTCCGCGTCGCGGACGAGCTCGGTGAGCAGCGACGCTCCCTGCGGCTTGGACAGATTCAGCGAGACGTAGCGCTTGTTCCGGTTCAGGTACGTCCACCACAGCGACACGCCGTCCTTCTGCCACCCGAGGTTGCGCAGCGGATCACCCTTGGGATGCTCGACCTTGATCACGTCGGCGCCGAAGTCGGCCAGCATCGTCGCCGTGAGCGGTCCGGCGAACAGGACTCCGCAGTCCACCACCCGTACACCGTCGAGCGCGCCGGTCAAGCGAACCGCCCCCGGTTAAGACAATCGATTGTTCACGGCCGCCGAGAGGATACCGCGGCACCGGCCGCGCGACCACCTCCGGCGTCAGAACTTGCCGAAGCGCTCGAACGCTTCGAGCGGGAGGGTACCCTCGCGCACGGCGTCGCGCACCTTGTTCTCGGTCGCCACTAGCGCCTCGGCGTGCTCGAGTACCTGCTCGCAGACGTCTCGAGGGACCGCGACGATCCCGTCCGCGTCGGCGACGATCCAGTCGCCGGGCGAGATCAGAACGCCGCCCACCGTGATCGGCCGCGAGTGACCGAGCAGCTCCCAGCGAGGTACGCAGTCCTGCGGGGTTACGTAGCGCGAGAAGACCGGCAGTCCCTCCTCGAGGATCGCGCTGACGTCGCGGCACCCGCCGTCGATCACGGCGCCGGCGCAACCGCGCGCCATGAGCGACACGACGGACAGCTCTCCGAGGTGAGCCGCCGCGCGATCGTTCGTCTCATAGACGGCGACGTGACCCGACGGGACGGCGCCCAGCATGTCGAGGATCCGGACGATCGATTGCTGATAGTCGATGCCGGTCCGCGGTCGACCCTGAATCGTGAACGCCGGACCGCACATCGTCATGCCGGCCCGGAGGGGGCGCAGCTCCGGCGAGAGCGTCTGGTTCATCAGCCCGAGTTCGTCCAGGATGTCGGTCAGAGCGCCGGTGTAGATCGCGCGCAACCGCGTGGCAGTCGCGTCGATGCTCACGGCGTGACACTCCGCTCGAGCTCGGCCGCCGCGAGGAGGAGTGGTCCCTGACCCCACGGCACCGCGCCCCCGACCGGCGTGGCGCGGTAGTGCCCGCGCGCCGTGCAGGCCCAGACGGCCTGCGAGACCCCGCGAACGATCCCCTCCTCATCGACCGACTCCAGTCCGGCGGCGTAGGCGCGCTCGGCCACACCGATCAGTTCGGGCTCGAGCAGGCCGAGCCGCGCGCCGCGGGCAAATCCAGCGGCGACGAACAGCGCGGCGGAAGTCTCGAGGAAGGCGTCGGGTTCGTCGATCAGCGCCGGCCAATGTCCCGAGCGATCCTGGGTGAGCGTGAGCGCCCGGGCCAGGGCCCGAAGCGCGCTGGACAGCGGCGCGAGCGCCTCGTGGTCCTCGGGCAGGAGCTCGAGTACGTCAAGCAGGCCGAGCAGCGCCCAGCCTTGGCCGCGGCCCCAACCGTAGCCGTATCGCCGCCCGGTCCGTTCGAGATAGAAGTGGTGGAAGATCCCGGTCTCGGCGTCCTGGAGCAGCTCGACGGCGACGATCGCCTGCCGGGCGCCCGCGTCGACGAGGCCGCTGTCGCCGAGCAGCGAGCCCAGGTGCACGAGGAACGGCGGGTCGAAATGCATGCAGTCGACGAACGCCCCGGGTCCAGGGTCAGACACGAGCGCGCGCTCGGCCGCGTCGAGCGGCGCGCCGCCGTAGGGTTCGATCAGCGGAGCTCGCCCGAAGGCGGCGTACACGCCGGCGAGCGTCCGCCGGCCGGTCAGGAAGCGGGCCAAGCGCTCGGCCGCCTCGAGCAGTGACTCCTCCCCGGTCTGCTCGTACACCAGGCACAGAGCGTGTCCGGCGACGGTGTTGTCGAGCTCGCGGTAGGGCTCGGCGCGCGCGGCCCACGCCCGCATGAACCCGCGGGCGAACGCGGGGAACCGTGGCTCGCCGAGCAGCTCGCCGGCGGCGAGCAGGCCCTCGAAGCCAACCGAGTCTCCGTAGTGCCAGCAAGCGAACGGATAGGCTATGAGGACCTCGGCCGCACTGGCCAGGACGCTCGCCTCGCGAGGGCTGGCGACGGGCTCGCCGATCACGCCGGCACGTCCGTCCGGTAGTGGGCGACGGCGTCCTCGTCGAGCTCGATCCCGAGCCCCGGACCCGGCGGCAGCGCGAGCACGCCGTCGCGTAGTTCCGGTTCCGGCACGGTGAGCTCGCGCCGGAGCGGCGAGGTCCAGAGCGCCGGGGAGACGAGCTCGAACAGCGGCACGTTTGCCGTGGCTGCGTGGATGTGCATGTTGGCCGCCACGGTGATCCCCGTCTTCCACCCGTGTGGGATGACCGTCGCAGCATGGTGGGAGGCCAGCTCCGCCACCCGCGCGAGCTCGGTCAGGCCGCCGACGCGATTCGGATCCGGCTGCAGGACGTCGACGCGTCCGCGCTCGAGCCACTCGCGGCACTCGAAGCGGGTGGCCGCGAACTCGGCGCCGCCGATCCGGGTAGACGCCCGCGCCGCGAGACGGGCGTGCCCCTCGAGGTCATCGTGCGCGAGCGTCGCCTCGGCCAGGTAAAGGTCCGCCTCCGCGGCGCGCTCTAGCACGCGCAGCGCCGACCGCCAGTCGCGCCACCGGTAGCCGAAGTCGACCAACAGGGCGGGCCCGTCCCCCAACCGGCGGCGAACGCCGAGAAGCAGTTCGGCCAGCTCGTCGTCACTGACGAGGTCGTAGAAGAGCGCCTCGACCTTCACGGCGCGGAATCCGAGCTCCACCGCCCGGTCGAGCAGCGCGTCGGTCTCGCTCTGCAATTCCCGCATCGGCCGCCCCTGTGGCATGCCTGGAAACAGCGTCGCGTACGGCATCAGCTTCTCCCGGCGCGCTCCGCCCAGGAGCTCGTACACCGGCCGGTCGAGCTGTTTGCCCACGAGATCATGGAGGGCCATGTCGACGGCCGAGATCGCGTGGATCCCCGCACCCCGGCGCCCTGGGTAGATCGAGCCTTCGTAAAGGCGGTCCCAGAGCGCCGGGATCGGGAATGGGTCCTGCCCCACCAGCAGGCCCCGGAGCCCCCGGCTCCAAACATGAAGGTCGGCCATCTCGACGAACGCGCGGACCACATCGGCCGGCGCGTCGGCTTCGCCGATGCCCGTGCGCCCGTCGACGTCGGTCAAGCGGACGACGACCGTGTCGGCCGCGCCGTCGCAGTCGTCTGGGCTCGGCGCGGATTCGAACGCGATGACCTCGACGTCGGCGATCGGCGCCGCGGTCACAGCTCACCCGCCACGCCGCTCAACGCGTGCGGATCGAAGTCGAAGCCGCGTGGCTCGTGAAACCCGCGCGGGAGTCGTGGCCGCTGTCCCGGGCCGTAGTGCTTGCCATCGAGCGGCCAGTCGTAGCCTTCGAGCTCGTCGGTCTCGCGTCCGAGGATCCCGCCCGTACGGGCGAACTCGTCGAGCACCGCGGGCAGGCCGTACTTCTGCACCGGACACACCTTCATGCAGATGGCGCAGCCCTCCACCTGGGCGACCGTGGCGAAACACCGCTTCTGATTGATCTTGATCTTCACGACCCCACGGTGGGACCGGCGCTGTCGCGGGATCGCCCCGACCGGGCATCGGCGCACGCATGCCTGACAGCGATCGCAGATCCCGTGGATCCCGAAGTCGATCGGATCGTCGAGCGCGAGCGGCGCATCGGTGCTGAGCATGTACAGGCGGCACCGTGACCCGACGGCGGGTGTGAGGAGCTGGCCGTTGAGTCCGAGCTGGCCCATACCGGCGGCGACGGCATACGGGATCGCCATCCCGTCGCACTTGTCGTGCGCGTGCGCGCGATGGCCATGGGCGCGGAGAAACTTGACGAGCTGGACCGCGAGCTCGAGGCTCTCGGCTTCGCTGTCGTACACCGCGCAGAGGCTCCGATGGCTGGGGATCGCCTGGGTGGCGCCGTAGTTCTGCTCCAACGCAAGTACGACGACCCGATCACCCACGGCGGTCCGGAGGCCCGGCTCGGTCATGTAGGTCGGCTCGTAGGCGGCCACCCCGAGTGCCCCGACGCCGAGCCCGGTGGCGTACCGCCTCAGTTCGGAGGTGAGGCCGGCTTCTCTGGCAATGCGTCTTCGCGGTGGTTCGCGGTCCACTCGTTCCGCTCGCCGGTCGGCTCGTGCCAGCAGCGGCACGGAGCGCAGGAACGCACGCCACCCGGCCGCCATCTCCCACAGGCACGACTCGTAGTGCATGGCGACAAAGCTCGGCAGCCGCTTGCGCTCGAACGCGGCTCGCTGCTCGACCGGATCGATGCGTTCCCCCGGCGCGGTGAGCAGCTCCGAGGGAATCGGCGGAAGCTCGATCTGCCACGGAGCCCGCGGTGAAGCGACGCCGCGGCGGGCACGCCGAGGGAGCGGCGGCAGAAGGCCAAACGTCCGCCAGACCCTCGGTCGGAGGATCCAGCGGACGATCGGTTTCACCCGCCGTGGGTCCACGTCTAACTTCAAACGACGCCGGCGTGCCGCCCTGTCATTCGGGCGGCACTTCGGCGTAGGCGAGATCGATGTTGACCCCTTGCGCGCGGCGAATCAGCTTCGCCACGACGTAGTAGACGATGGCCAGCGCGAGCGTGACGAGGACGAAGGTGAAGAACTTGCCCTTGTTCGATATGCCCAGGGCCGAGTAGTGCAGGTAGATGATCCAGATCAGGACGCCCGAGATGATCGCCGCCACCCCGGCGACGACGATCGCCGGGACGCCGAGGATCTTGAACTGCGCCGCCGACGCCCGGTAGAGCGCAGGGCGACGCCACGGCACGACCGCCGCGGTGATGCCGACGAGGATCATGCCGACGAGCTGGATCAGCGTCGCGTAGGCGAGAACCTGGAAGAAGCTCGACGCGTGGATACCCCAGTAAAGGACGATGATCGAGCCGATCACCGCGATGATCACCGCGACGTAAGGCGAACCGGCCTTGGTCACGTTGGTCACCTGCTTGGGCAGGATGCCGTCGAACGCGTACGCGAACAGCATGCGCGTCTGCTGGAGCATCGAGATGTACATGATCAGCGGCCAGAACACGATGTAGCCGAGGAACACGATCACGGCGAAGATCGTGCTGCCCGTCGACGCCGAGATCAGGAAGAAGTACGGCGTGTTGGCGATCGCGATCGCCGACGGGATATGCCCGCTGTTGGCTGCGACCTCGAAGCTGTGGCCGAAGGTGCGGAAGAAGATGAAGCCGAAGACGGCGACCAGAATCAGGCACAACGTGCCCCCGATCGCCATGTTGTTGGCGGTCCGGCGGCTCGACCCTTGGCGGAGCTCCCCACCCACGAATGTCGTCCAATAGCTGTAGATCGCGGTCGTCGCCAGGATGCCGATGATCGGAATCGTGGCCGAGAACGAGAAAGCGTGATGGGTCACGACCCCGGCCTTGGTCGCGGCCGCGATCAC
>DATBYI010000191.1:0-3928 GCA_036513815.1 Solirubrobacteraceae bacterium | reverse complement strand
CCGCCGGCGCGAGCTGAGGCGCGCCAACGCGATCGTGCTCGGGATCGCACCGTCCGGCGCCGGGGAACTCCACTACTGGCGGAGCGACGGCCGGCTGATCCCGCTGGGCTACGGCCGGGCGCTCCGAGAGCTCGCCGCTGCCATCCAGAAACCCCGAGCGCAAAGCGGCCGCGGCGAGACCCCGGCCTTCGCCGGCCGGGCCCTCGGGCTCCCCGCGATCGCTATCGGGCGCCTCGACGAGCGCGGGGTCGCGCCGCGATCGCACCAGCCCACCGACCTGAACACGGCGATTGACGAGACGGCCCTCGAGAACACGACACAGTTCGCGCTCGTACTCGTCGACGCGATCAACGCGTCGCTGGCGGCCGCCCAGGAGCCGTCGCCTACACCGGCGTGACCGGATTGCGCTTCTCCGGCCATTCGCGGTGCTTGCCCGCGGCCAGCGCGAACCGACGGATCAGCTCGGAACGCAGATCCTCGGGCTGGATCACCGCGTCGATCACCAGCTCCGAGGCGAGATGCAAGATGTCGATGTCCTCGGCGTACTCGCGCCGGAGCTCTTCCGTACGCGCGGCGCGCTCGTCCTCATCGGGGATCGCCTGCAGCTGGTTGTAGTAGACGGCATTGATCGCGGCCGAGGGTCCCATGACCGCGATCGAGGCGGTCGGGAGCGCCAGGCAGCAGTCGGGGTCGAACGCTGGACCCGCCATCGCGTAGAGGCCGGCGCCGTAGGCCTTGCGCACGACGACCGAGATCTTCGGCACGTTCGCCTCGGACACGGCGCTGATCATCTTCGCGCCGTGGCGGATGATGCCCTCGCGCTCGACCGCCGTCCCGATCATGAACCCGGGCACATCGGCCAGGAACAGCAGCGGGATGTTGAACGCGTTGCAGGTCCAGATGAACCGCGCCGCCTTGTCCGAGGAGTCGACGAACAGGACGCCGCCCTTCACCTTCGGCTGGTTCGCGACGATCCCGATCGCGCGACCATCGAGCCGCACGTAACCGACGATCACCTCCCGCGCCCAGCGCGCGTGGACCTCGAGGAACGAGTCGGCATCGATCACGGCATCGATCAGAGCGCGCATGTCGAACGGCTTGTTCTCGTCGGTGGGGATCAGCTCGCGGATCGACTCCGCTGAGGCCGAGGGCAGTGCCGGCGGCGCCGCCGGCGGCTCGCCCAGATATGACGACGGGAAGTAGCCCAGATACCGGCGCGCGAAGTCGATCCCCTCCTCGTCGCTGGCGACCAGCACGTGGCCGACGCCGCTGCGCGAGGTGTGCATGCGGGCGCCGCCCATCTCCTCGAGCGTCACCTTCTCCCCGATGACCATTTCGGCCATCCGCGGCGAGCCGAGATACATCGACGCGTTGCCGTCGCGCATGATCACGATGTCGCAGAACGCGGGGATGTACGCGCCGCCCGCCGCGGAAGGCCCGAACAGCACGCACAACTGCGGCACGACCCCGGACAGTCGTACCTGGTTGAAGAAGATCCGCCCCGCCCCTCGCCGTCCCGGGAACATCTGGACCTGCTGGTCGATCCGGGCTCCGGCGGAATCGACGAGATAAATCAACGGCACGCGCAGCGATAGCGCCCGCTCCTGGATTCGCACGATCTTCTCGACCGTCCGCGGCGCCCACGACCCCGCCTTCACGGTCGGGTCATTCGCCATCACCGCAACGGGAGCCCCAGAAACGGTTCCCAGGCCGGTCACGACGCCCTCGGCGCCGAGGCCCTCCTCCTCGAGACCGGCGAGCAAGCCCTCCTCAGCGAACGACCCTGGGTCGAGCAGACGAGCCACCCGGTCGCGGACCGGAAGCTTCCCCTGCGTCAGCGCCTTCTCCCGGTGGCGCTCCGGACCGCCGGAGAGCGCCCGCCCCACCGCAGCCTCGAACCGATCGCCGTGAGAGACCCCAGTCAAGACGAACTCCGCCAGTCCACGGGACCGGCCAGCAGCAGGTGGCTACCCAGCGGCCGCCCGAGCACCTCCTGGACCGCGCGCGAAGCCGAAAGCAGCGCCGGCAGGTCGATCCCGGTCGAGATTCCCATCTCGTGCAGCATCGAGACGAGGTCCTCGGTCGCGATGTTGCCGGTGGCGCCGACCGGCACCGGGCAGCCGCCGAGCTCGCCGAAGCTCGACTCGAAGCTCTCGACGCCCACTTCGAGCGCGGCGAGCACGTTGGCGAGGCCCTGCCCGCGCGTGTTATGGAAGTGAGCGGTCAATTCGACGCCGGGCAGATGATCACGGGCCGCCGCGAAAAACTCGCGGACCTGGACCGGATTGGCCATCCCGGTGGTGTCGCCGAACCCAACCTCGACCGCCCCTGCCTCGGCCAGTGCGCTCGCCAGCTCGAGCACGCGAGACGCGGGCACGTGCCCCTCGTAGGGGCAGCCGAACGAGGTCGAGATCACGCCCTCGCACCGCAGACCCTCGGACAGCGCCCGGGCAAAGGTTCGCGACAGACCCGACAGCGACTCCGCCACCGAGCGCCCGACGTTCCGCGCGTTGTGGCTCTCGGAGGCGGACAGAAAGCCGTTTATCTCGTCAAAGCGGTCCCGCATGGGCAGCGCGCGCTCCAGTCCCCGCTCGTTGGGGATCAGGACGCTCACGGACACCGATGACGGCAGAGACACCGCCGAGAGCACGTCCGAGGCGTCCGCCAACTGCGGGATCACGTCCGGGCGGACGAAGCTGGTGACCTCGATCCGCCGCAGCCCGGTGGACCCGAGCATCTCGATCAGGCGCACCTTGTCGGCGGTCGGGATGACCTCGGGCTCGTTCTGGAAGCCATCCCGAGGCCCGACTTCGCGCACACGCACCACAGCAGGCAAATCCGACATCGACTTCGATTCTAGGAACGGGGCGTCGATTCAGCCCCACTAGTAGGGTCCGGCGCCGATGAACGGCGTCTCGATAGTCGGCGGCACGGGCGCGCTCGGATTCGGGCTCGCGCTCCGGCTCGGCCGCGCCGGGATCCCGATCGTCATCGGCTCCCGCGACGAGCACCGCGCCCAGGAGGCGGCCCAGCACGCCTCGAAGACCGTCCCCACCGGGAGCTATGAGGGCAAGTACAACGCCGACGCCGTCCAGGGCACCGAGATCGTCATCCTGAGCGTCCCGTTCCGCAACCAGTCCGAGACGCTGACCAACCTGAAGGGCGCGCTCAAGCCAGACCAGCTGCTCGTCGATGCCACCGTTCCTCTCGCCGCCGCGGTGAGCGGGAAGGCAACTCGCACGATCGGCGTGTGGCAGGGCTCGGCCGCTCAGCAGGCCCAGGAGATGGCGCCCGACGGCGTCCGCGTCGTGTCGGCCTTCCACACGGTGAGCGCGGCACTCCTCACCGACCTCGAGCACCGGCTCGACGAGGACGTCCTCATCTGCGGCGACCGCCGCGAGGACAAGGCGAAGGTGGCCGAGCTCGTCAACGCGATCGACGGCCTTCGCCCGGTCGACTGCGGACCGCTCGAGCTCGCCCGCATCGTCGAGCCACTCACCGCGCTCATCATCTCGATCAATGTGCGCAACAAGGTGCGCGCCGGGATCAAGATCACCGGGCTGTGAGCGCTCCCGTCGTCGTGCTCGCCGGCGGGACCGGCGGGGCGAAGCTCGCCCGCGGCATGCTCGACGTGGTCGGCGCCGAGTCGCTCGTGGTAATCGCCAACACCGGCGACGACATCGAGATCTACGGCGCGTACGTCTCGCCCGATCCTGACCTCACCACCTTCTGGCTCGGCGACCGGATCGACGAACGCGGGTGGGGCCTCGCCGGCGACACGTTCCACGTGATGGACGGGCTGAAGGAAATCGGCGTCGACGTTTGGTTCAACCTGGGCGACCGCGACCTCGCGATCGGGGTCGAGCGCGCCCGCCGGCTCGAGCTCGGCGAACGGCTCACCGACGCACACCAGGCAATCACCAAGGCG
>DATBYI010000190.1:0-2229 GCA_036513815.1 Solirubrobacteraceae bacterium | reverse complement strand
GAACGCCTGAGCGAGCGTGAAGCGCTTGGCCGATAGGAGCTGGTTGTAGCGGTCCTGGTTGTCGACCCAGAGGCCCGCCTGCACGCTCGAGTGGGCCAGCCAGCTGATGCCGCCGTAGGTCGCCGAGTCGAGGAAGCCGCTCCGAGACGTGAAGCCGGCGCTCGCCAGTCGCTTGTTCCCTTCGGCCAGCGCGGCGTCGACCTCGGGGGAGAACGATCTGCCCTCCACGGCCTGCTGGCCGTATGCCTCGATGAACACCAGCAGGACGTCTTTGCCGCGGAGGCTCGTGAGCAGCTGATCGGTGGGAATATTGCGTTCCGGGTCGTGCTTGATCTCGGCCGCGAACACGCTCCGGTCATGGATGTCCGCCCGCACCGCGTTGACCTCTTGAACGACCAGACCGGCGGAAAGCGTGGAGGCGATCGGCGTGTGGGAGATGAGCTGAGTGCCGAGCGCCCAGCAGAGTGCCCAGACAGCGCCGAGCCCGGCGACCGCCCGAAGCGCCCAGCCGCGGTTGTCGGCCGCGACCCGGGTCAGCCGCAGCATCGCCAGCGTCAGCACGACAGCCAGTACGACGGTGCCGCCCACGGCGCCGACCTCGATCAGCCTCGTCTCCGTACCACCGACCAAGGAGCGCAACGTCTCGATCCCGTTCCCGAGCTGACTCGTGTCTCCAAGCGGGTCGTACGGCCGGTCGTAGAGGGTGAACATCTCGTAATTGATCACCTTCAGGACGACGACGAGCGCCAGGACCAGTCCGCAGCTGACAGCCAGGATGCGCCGAGGGATGCGGGGCAGAACGGTGGCCAGCGCGATCAGGACCAGACCCTCCAGCGGGATCCTGAAGAACGCGCTCAGCGTGACATCGCCCGGCTCGTAGGGGGCGACGAGGGCGACCCACACGAGCAGGCCGGCCACGATCGTCAGCGTCACTTTGACGCCCTTGGGCACGCGCATGCGCCGCGCGCCGGGACCGGGCTCCGGATCGGACCCGAACTCGGGGCTGGGTCCGGTCTCGGTGACGGGTCCGGTCGGAGCGCCGCCCGGGTCGGCAAGGGCCGCATCCGCATCGGTCACCGCGGCCGTCAGCGTGGCATTTCGCCGGTTCCACAGCCACCACACGTCGCGGCCGAACGACTCGACCAGCAGTGCGAGAGCGACGGCGAGGATGCCCTCGGTCACGGGCCGGGGCAGCACATTTGATGCGGCGGCGGTCAGCACGATCCCCTCCGCCGCCGCGACGGTCTTGCGCCAGAAGCGCGGCGGCAGCGGCGCGCGCATCCACGGCAGCGGCCACCCGGCGACCAGGAACGCATAGCGGGCCGCGCCGATCGTGAGCACCCACACGCCGGCCGTACGGGAGACATAGACGCTGAGGACGAGGATCAGGAACGCGTCGACCTCGGCGTCGAACTGCGCGCCGAGTGTCGCCGTCGTGCTCGTGCGTCGCGCCACCCACCCGTCGACCGCGTCGAGCGCGAGCGCGAGCGCGGCAAGTGAGACCAGCAGGGCCACGGGCGCGCGCCGGTCGAAGGCGTCCGCGACCAGCGCCGCCACGGCGACGGCGAGCGTGACGCGAGCGAGCGTCACCCAGTCGGCGGGGCCCAGCCGGTGGGCCCGATAGCGCGAGAGCCCGTGCGCCAGCGCCACATTCGTGATCGCTGCGGAGGTCAGTCCGACGACCCAACCCAGGTTGCCGAGGCCGGGGCTCCTCGCGAGCGCGGCGAGCAACAGCGTCTGGGCGATCAACCCAATCGCCGGGCCGGCATGGATCGTTCGCACGGTGGTGGCCGCGTGCCGGCCGCGACCAAAGACTCCTCGCCCATGCCAGAGCCCTTGCGAGGTGCGGGGTGCCGCAATCTCACCGGCCCCGGTGGCCAGAACCGGATGCAGGCCATGCTCGTGCAACGCGGGTTGGATCTCGTGGCGGGCGAGAGGCGCTAAAGCGTCATGTGCTCCCTGGCCTGCGGCTTGATTGGGATTCATGCCGATCAAGACGCTTGCGGCATGCCAAGCCTTCCCTCTGCCGGCTTGTCATCCTGTGCGCCGTGCATGACCCGATCGTCAATCGGCTCCGGACGGCACGCACGTGAAGCAGGACGAGCGGGCTCCGTTCGTGCAAGCCCTGGAGCGGGCTCGCGTGTCGGCGTACGCCCCCGGGGAGTTCATTGGGCAAGAGGGCTTCATGCGCGCCGCAGAGATTCGGGCCCTGGCGCGTCGGGCGGGCAT
>DATBYI010000189.1:0-13876 GCA_036513815.1 Solirubrobacteraceae bacterium | reverse complement strand
CCCGCCGCCCCGGGCGCGGACTGATTTCGATCTGCGCGGCCGGCGGTCTCGGCGTCACCGCGATCATGGAGGCAGCATGAGCGACCGCTATCAGCAACTGGTGAACACCCCGATCGGCAAGATCGTCTCCAAGCAGATCGGCCTCCCCGCGCCGGTCAAGCTCGAGCGCTATGAGCCCGGTCAGCCGGTCGTGAACGGCCCGGTGCTGCTCGCTGCCGCCAAGGGCGGGCGCCTGGCCGGGGCCGTGGCCAAGGTGCTCAGTGCGATCGACGCCGATGTCCACACGCCGCTCGAGCACGACGTGCGCACGGCCGCGGCCGACGCCGGGATCGAGGCGCGCGTGTGGAACGCGGAGGCGGCGCCCGAGGACGAGACGTTCAAGGCGCTCGTGTTCGACGCGACCGGGATCGCCGACTCGACGCATCTGCACGAGGCGTGGGCGTTCTTCCACCCGACGATTCGTCGCGTGCGCTCCTCGGGGCGGGTGCTCGTGCTCGGGACTCCGCCTGAGGACTGCACCAAGCCGCGCCAGGCGACCGCGCAGCAGGCGCTCGAGGGGTTTGTGCGCTCGATCGGCAAGGAGGTCCGCCGTGGCGCCACCGCGCAGCTGATCTACGTTGGCCGCAAGGCCGAGGACCAGATCGAGTCGACGCTTCGCTTCTACCTGTCGCCCAAGTCGGCCTACGTCTCCGGACAGGTGGTCCGGATCGGCGCCAGCGCCCTGACGGCCGACGGGATCGACTGGGAGCATCCGCTCGCCGGCAAGTACGCGCTCGTCACCGGCGCGTCACGCGGCATCGGCCGGGCCATCGCGCGAGTGCTCGCGCGCGACGGCGCGCACGTGATCGGGCTCGACGTCCCCGCCCTCGAGCGCGAGCTCGAAGAGACGATCGGCGAGCTCGGCGGCTCGACGCTCGTGCTCGACATCACCGACGAAGACGCGCCGGCTCAGATCGCGAGCCACCTGCTCGAGAGCCACGGCGGGGTCGACGTGATCGTCCACAACGCGGGCGTCACGCGCGACAAGACGCTCGGGCGAATGCGCGACGAGCAGTGGGACAAGGTCATCGCGATCAATCTGACCGCGCAGGAGCGGATCAACGAGGAGCTGCTCACGCGCGACGCGATCCGCCAGAACGGTCGGATCGTGTGCGTGTCGTCGATGAGCGGCATCGCCGGCAACGCCGGCCAGACCAACTACGCCGCGTCGAAGGCCGGCGTGATCGGGATGGTCCACGCGATGGCCCCCGCCGTCGGCAAGAAGCAACTGACGATCAACGCGGTGGCGCCTGGCTTCATCGAGACCCAGATGACCGCGGCCATGCCGATCGCCACGCGCGAAGCCGGCCGGCGGATGAACAGCCTCGCCCAGGGCGGTCTGCCCGTCGACGTGGCGGAGACGATCGCGTGGTACGCGAGCCCGGCATCGGGCGGCGTCAACGGAACCGTCGTTCGCGTATGCGGGCAGAGCCTGGTGGGCGCGTGATGGCGACGCGCGAGCTCGACGGTCCGCCCTCGATGCTGCCGATGTTCGCGCGCGCCGGGGCGGCGATGATCCCGGGCGCGTCGCGTCTGCCGTTCGTGGGCGGTGGCGGCCGGGACGTGCCCGACCTCACGCTCCGGCTGAACGACGTGTCGATCGATCCGGACCGGATCGTCGCGTATGACCGTGTGTGTGGCTTCGACTACAGCGATCTGCTGCCGCCGACCTACCCGCACATCCTCGCCTTCCCGCTCCAGCTCTCGCTGATGACCGATGCGAACTTCCCATTCCCGGCCATCGGGCTCGTCCACATCTACAACCGGATCACGCAACATCGGGCGATCCGAACGTCGGAGAGGCTCCAGATCGACGTCTGGGCCACGCCGCTCGAGGACCACCCGCGGGGCAAGCAGTTCTCGCTCCGCACCGAGGTGCGCGTCGGCGACGAGGTCGTCTGGGAGGAGGTCTCGACCAATCTCAAACGTGGGCGCGGTTCCGAGGACGCGACCGCTCCCGGGAGCGAGGTGCCGAGCGCCGAGGAGCTGCCCTCGACGGCGACGTGGAGTCTGCCCGGCGACCTCGGCCGGCGCTACGGCGCGGTGTCGGGCGATCTGAACCCGATCCACATGCACCCCCTGAGCGCCCGGCTGTTCGGGTTTTCCTCCGCGATCGCGCATGGGATGTGGACGAAGGCGCGCTGCCTCGCTGCGATCGAGCCACGGGTGCCCGACGCGTTCACGGTCGAGGTGGCGTTCAAGAAGCCGATCCTGTTGCCGGGCAAGGTCGAGTTCTGCGAGGCCGATGGGCCGGGCGCGACGTTCAACGTCTCCTTCGGCGTACGCGACCCGCGTACGGGCAGCTCGCACCTGGACGGGCTGGCCTTTTCTGGCTAACCAAGGCGCCGCCGCCGGGCGCCGCCGACCAACTCCAAGACCCACGCTCCCGGTCGATAACCGGGGGCAATGGCCGCCTCACATCAGACGGTCCGCCTTGGGGCGGGCCGCCATCCCCGCCCCGGGAACGTCGTGTGCGTCATGGAGCTCGCCTCGATGCTCGCCGGCGAGCGCTTCGGCGACCGGCCGCCCTCGGTGTGCCCCGTGATCGGCTCAATCCTGCGCGCCTACAACGACAACGTCGACGACGGCCGCCGCCAGGATCTGTACCGCTTCGCCGCCGACGCCGTCGACACGCGCCGCGACTACCGCGTGCAGCGCCGTCGCGCCGACGCGGCGCTCGATTGGGCCTGGGCGCGCTACGCCGAGTGTGGCGGGACGCTGCTCGCGCCCCCCGATCCCGAGGGTCCGCGCGATGAAATCGCCTACTACGTGGTCGGCGCGCTCGGCCCCCGCGGCCGCTGGTCAGACGAGCAGCACACGGCGGTGATCGCCCTGGTCGAGGAACTGATTGAGATCGACCGCGTGCCTGAGCTAAGCGTCACCGTCGTCGGCGATCTCCTCGAAGAAGCCGCGCAGCCGGTCGAGAACCGCGGCGGCTACCACGAGTTCGTCCTCGCTGAAGGTCTCCAGTGCGGCGCGCCAGCGCGGCTCGAAGCGCGCCCGGCGCTCCTCCACGAGAGCGCGCCCGCCGTCGGTGAGGGAGGTCAGGACGACCCGGCGATCGCGTTCGGACCGCACCCGCTCGACGAGCCCCGCCACGTCGAGTCCTTCGAGCATCTCGGTCACGCTGGCGGGGCTCAGGTCCGCAGCGCACGCCAGGTCGCGGACCGACATCTGCGTCTCATCGCGAAGGCAGAACAGCAGGCTGTATTGCGCATCGGTGAGCTCGCCCGAGCGGCGGGTCTCGCGCCCGCGCATCCTTCTGACCGCGGCCATCGCGCGCTTGAACGAACGGGCGAGTTCCTCGGTGGCGCTGCGCTGCTCGCTCTCGCTTACCACGTCGCCAAGCGTCGTTAGGCGATCTTCGGCGGCCGCGCTCATGCCGCGATCGCCTCAGCCAGCGCCTCCGGTGAAGCCTCGGCCGCTCCGCCCTTGGCGGCCCGCGCCGCTCGCTCGGCGCGGAGCAGGATGTAGGCCGGCACGATTCCGATAGCGGCCAGGATGGCCGAGGCCCAAAACGCCGTTCCGTATGCGTGCGCCGCGGCGCTCAGCGTGTGCGCGCCGGTGAGGGCGCGCTGGAGAACGACGGCCAGCACCGCGGTGCCGATCGACCCGCCGACCCGCTGGAGCACGTTCAGCTGAGGCGTCGCGCTGGCCAGCTCGGAGCGCTTGAGCGACGCGAACGCCGCCGCCATCGTCGGCATGAAGCCGAAGCCGATGCCGATGCCGCGAATGAACATGGCGAACGAGAGCCACACGATCGAAGTGTGGGCGCCGATCAGTCCGAACGGGATCGTGGCGAGGGCACACAGCGTCACGCCGAAGAGCGCTGGTGGTCCACCGCCGATGCGGTCGGTCAGCTTGCCGGCGAACGGCATTGCGATCGCGGCGCCGAGCCCCTGGGGCGCCGTCAAGAGACCAGTGTCGACGACGCTCTCGAGGCGGACGTCCTGCCAGTAAAGCGGCAGCAGGATCATCCCGCCGAACAGCGCGGCGCCGAGGCAGAACATGGCGACCGAGGCCGAGGAGAAGGTCGGGCGGCGGTAGAGACGAAGGTCGAGCAGCGGCTTGGGAACCCGCAGCGCGTGCACCACGAACAGCCCCACCAGCGCGATCCCGGCCAGGCAGGGCCCGATCACCTTGGGCGAGCCGAAACTGCCGGTGATCCCGACCTCTGCGAGGCCGTAGGTGAAGAGCGGCAGTCCAGTCGCCATGAGCAACAGGCCTCGCACGTCCAGCCGGTCGACCTGCTCGCGCTCGACCCGAGGCAGCATCCGCAGGGCGGTGATGAAGCCGATCACGCCGATCGGGACGTTGACGTAGAAGATCCAGCGCCAGCTCAGGTTCTGGATGATCAGCCCGCCGAGCGTCGGCCCGAGGATCGGGGCGAGCATGGCGGGGACGGCGATCACGCTCATCACGCGACCCATCCGCTTGGGGCCGGCCGCATCGGCCATCATCAGCTGCGCGACGGGCAGGATCATCCCGCCGCCGACGCCCTGGAGCACGCGGAAGATGATCAGTTCGGTGGACGAGGTGGCCAGACCACACAGCGCCGAGCCGGCGGTGAACAGCACCAGCGAGAGCAGGTAGACCTGCTTGGCGCCGAACCGCCGGGCGGCCCAGCCGCTGACGGGGATGACCGCGGCGAGCGACAGCATGTACCCCGTCACGACCCACTGGATCTCCGAGATCGAAGCGTCGAGCTTGTGGGACAGGGTGGCGAGCGCCACGTTCACGATCGTCGTGTCGAGGATCGACATGATCGATCCGATCATCACGACTGCGCTGATGCGCCAGACGTGGGCGCTGATGCCGTTCTGCTCGTCGGTCATTCACATTCCTTTTTCGGGTTCACCTCTAATATCGGAAAACGCTTCGGTTCCTAAAGATTAGGATCCGAACGATCGCTCGTCAAGGGATCGCACGAGGCCGGTCACGAGGGGAATACGCGCTGATCGTGCGCCGCCGTCTATCTTCAGGTGAAATGACCACGTTCGCCGATCTCGGGCTCGACCCGGACATCCTCGAAGCCGTCCACGACGTCGGCTACGAGTCGCCGAGCCCGATCCAGGAGCAGACGATTCCGCTGCTGCTCCAGGGGCTCGACGTGATCGGCCAGGCGCAGACCGGCTCGGGTAAGACGGCGGCCTTCGGGTTGCCGATGCTCCAGTACGTCAACCCGGGCGACCACGAGGTCCAGGGCCTCGTCCTGACACCGACGCGGGAGCTGTGCATCCAGGTGACGCAGGCGCTGAGGGCGTACGGCCGGCGCAAGGGAGTCGACGTCGTCGCCGTGTTCGGCGGTGCGCCGATCCGCTCCCAGTCGGCCCAGCTCCGCGCCGGCGGCCACGTCGTGGTGGGAACCGTAGGCCGCGTCAAGGACCTGATCTCGCGCCACATGCTGATGCTGCACGGGACCCGGTTCGTGGTTCTCGACGAGGCCGACGAGATGCTCGACCTCGGCTTCCTCGAGGACGTCGAGCGGATCCTCGCGCTCACCCCGTCGAGCCGCCAGACCGCGCTGTTCTCGGCCACGATGCCGCCCGAGATCAGGCGCCTGGCCGACCAGTACCTGTATGACCCGGTGACGGTGAAGGTGCAGGCGGCGACGCTGACCGTCGAGACGGTCGAGCAGTTCTACCTCGAGGTGCGCCCGCGCGACAAGCCCGACCAACTCGTCGAGGTCCTGCGGGCCGAGCGGCCTGACCAGGCGATCGTGTTTGTCCGCACCAAGGTGCGGACCGAGCAGCTGTACCGGACGCTCCGCGATCGCGGAATGAACGTGAAGGCGATCCACGGTGATATGACCCAGGGCGCCCGCGACGGCGTGATGATCTCCTTCAAGGACGGCCGGCTGCCGCTGCTCGTCGCCACCGACGTGGCTGCGCGCGGCCTCGACATCTCGGGCGTCTCGCACGTGATCAACTACGACATTCCGACCTCGCCCGACGTTTACGTGCACCGGATCGGCCGCACGGGGCGGGTTGGCCGGAGCGGCCGCGCGATCACCTTCGTCGAGCCCCAGCAGCGCCGTGAGCTGCACGCGATCGAGAAGAACGCCGGTGTGACGCTGGCGCCATGGGTGGAGGACGCCCACGTGGCACCGACGGCGGTCAAGGCCAAGCCGCGTCGTCACTCCAAGCCGCACGTCTCCGGTGACGGCGAAGGCCCGGCCAAGACGTTGATCCTGTCGGCCGGCCGGGCCGCGGGGATCGAGCCGTCCGACATCATCCACGCGATCACCGCCGCCACCGGCCTCGACGGCGAGGCCGTCCGCAACGTCAGGGTGCTCGAGCGCTTCGCGTTGCTAGAGGTGCCCGACCGCGACGCGGAGCGTGTCGTCGAGCAGGTCAGCGGCACCGAGCTGGGCGGCCAGTCGGTCCTGCTCGAAGCGGCCAACGGCTAGGCGCTCCGCGCTGATGTCAGGTCTGCGTCAGCTCTGACGCAGGCCGCCGCGACTCGCGGGGGCGACGTGTGTTGCGGGGAGTGGCACACCACCCGGTTGTTAGGCCGGGGACCAAACAGCTCGGAGGTATCGTTTTGCGGCTCAAATCACTCGCGCGCCGGCGTCCCTCGGCGCCGTTGGTCGTCTCGTTCGCGGCGCTGTTCGTTGCCCTCGGTGGCGTCGGTTACGCGGCCACCCAGCTCCCGCCGAACAGCGTCGGGAACGCGCAGATCCAGAACAACAGCGTGGGCAATTTCAAGCTCAAGTCCAACGCTGTCGGCGCGCGCAAGATCATCAATGGCTCCGTCGGGGCCAAGCAGGTCAACTCGACCCAGGTGCAGCTGAGGGTCGCCTCGACCTGCTCGACCGGTGCTATCAGCGCCGTCGGCCTGTCGGGGACCGTCACGTGCACGCCGACGCTGCCCAACGAGCTCGGGGCGAGCACGTCAGCCGTGACGCTCGGTTCCACGGGGTCGACCACGGTGGCGACCAAATCACTGACCGCGGGCTCGTCGTATCTGATCCTGGCCTATCCGCACGCGGTGGTCACCGGCACCACCGGCGTCGCGCAGCATGTCGAGGTCGACTGCACCCTGTCGGTGCCGAGCTCGAGCGCGCCGGGCGGGACCCCGAGCTCGAACACGATCACGAAGAGCCTCGCTGTCGATCTCAGCTCGAGTTCGTCGCCGCAGGCGCAGACGATCCCGCTCGCTCTGCCGGTGGCGTCGGCGACGAGCGCTCAGACGGCCACGGTCAGCTGCACGGACACGGCAACGCCCAGCACGCCGGCGGCCACGGTGGCGGTCGACAGCACGCTCAACGCGATCCAGACAGCTTCCAACAGCTGAGGAGACTCAGCGAGTGAGGGAAGGCGGCCGGCTCTTCGGGGGGCGGAGGGCCGGCCGCGGGGGCGCCCTGCCCCGGTAGGCTGAGGGTCATGTCAATCGCGAAAATGAACACCAGCCAAGGCACGATCACCCTCGAGCTGTTCGACGAGGACGCGCCGAAGACGGTCGAGAACTTCCGCAAGCTCGCGGCCGACAACTTCTACGACGGGGTCATCTTCCACCGGGTGATCCCCGATTTCATGATCCAGGGCGGCGACCCCGACGGGACCGGCATGGGCGGCCCCGGATACACGTTCGAGGACGAGTTCAACCAGCACAAGGTGGTGCGCGGGGCCCTGGCCATGGCCAACGCCGGACCCAACACGAACGGCTCGCAGTTCTTCATCGTCACCACCCAGAGCGCACCGTGGCTCGACGGCAAGCACACCGTGTTCGGGCGGGTCACTGACGGGATGGACGCCGTCGACGCGATCGAGGGTCTTCCCACCGGCGCGGGAGATCGGCCGGTGGATCCGCCCGTGATCGAGTCGATCGAGTTCGACGCGTCTTAGACGAATGTGTCGGCGCCGCCTGGCGGCGGCGCCTTAGCCCGAGTAGTTGTTGTACACGCCCGTGCCGAACGCGGAGAGTCCGGACGCGCCCGCGTAGCCGAGGGTCTTTAGCCCGAACAGCTTCTCGATCGAGGCCAGCAGCGAGAAGTGGTTGAAGTAGTCGATCACGTCCGCGCTGTTGGCCTTCACATAAGGCGAGATCAGCAGTAGGCCGACCTGGCCGCCGCCACCCGTGGGGGTGGTCTCGCCGCCGAGTCCGGTCGCGGGCGTGGTGCTCGTCGGCGTGGGCGTGGTGCTCGTCGGCGTCGTGGTCGACGTTGATCCGGTCGTGGACGTGGATGCCGTGGTCGAGGTCGATCCCGTGGTAGCCGTCGGCGTCGCGCTCGTCGTATCCGTTCCGGTCGTCGTCGTGTCGGTCCCGGTCCCGGTCGCGGTCGTGTCGGTCCCGGTGGTGGTGTCCGTCGGCGTCGGGGTCGTGGTTGTGGTCGTCGTGCCCGTCGGGGCGGTCGTCGTATCGGTTCCGGTTGTCGTCGTGACGATCGCGGCGGTCGTCGTGCCCACCCCCATCGCCGCCGGCGGTACGGGCGGCGGCGTGGTCAGGTTGCGCAAGTTCGGGTATGAGGACGGTCCGCAGCACGCGCTCGAGTCGGCGTTCGCGCCGGTTTGGGGAGCCTGGTCGAACGTGATCGCGATCAGCCCGTCGTCCTTGTAGGCCGCTGAGTGCTTGATCTCCGGCACCACCGACTTCAGGAAGCGGTTGGCGCCCGCGAGGGCGGGACTCGTGTGCGGCTTGCACGGCGCCTCGCTCCCGTCCTCGCACGGGGACGGGACGATGTAGGCGAGCGACGGCGTCGTGCTGTCGCTCTTCAGATCGGTGGCGAGCGCTCCGAGCCCCACCTCGTGGCTCTTGCACGTCCCGTCGCCGGTCAGCGCGCGGAAGTACACGAACGGATTGCGCCACGCGAGGTAGGTGTTGCTGGTACGCGCGGTCTGCGCGTCCTTGCTGCCCACCTTCGGCACCTTGCACGCGCTGGCCGAGGTCGTGCTCACGCCCTGGAAGTACGCCTTCCAGCTATCGCCGGCGGCCGTCAGCTGCCCCGCCAAGGTCTTGGTGGCGGTGGGGTAGATGCAGCCCGAGCCGAGGACCTGACCGCGAGGACCCTTGCGGCCGGGTTTGATGCCGGAGAACCTCGGGCAGTCGGACGCGGTTTGAGCGGTCGGGCCCTGGCCGCTGATCAGCGCGATCTCGTTGGCCAGTGGCGCTCCGGCCACCGCGTAGTAGTTGTAGACCAGCTCTCCCTGCTGGCGCAGCGCGCCGCCCAGGTAGCCGGCGCTCGCGCCGGCGCCGAAGGACTTGATGAAGCCGCGATCCGAGAGCACGATCAGGAACACGTGCTTGACGGGCGGAAGGCCGCCGAATCCGCTCGAGGGCGTCGTGTCGGTGCCGGTGTCGCCGCCGCCCGCCGAGGCCGGAGTGGTGCCGGGCGATGCGGACGCCAGGGCGGGGGCCTGAGACCCGGCCGCGGCACCGCCGCCTCCTCCCGCCGACGGGCTCGAGCCGGCCGGGGGCACCACAGTCACCACGGGCGGCGTCGTGTGACCGAGGCCGACCACGACGAGCGGAGCAGCGGCCAGGGTCGCTACCGGGGTCCCGCCGACGAGCGAGCCGACGATGACCCCGAACCCGAGCATCCCCATGACGGCCACGGCGGCGGCGCGCGGTCCCGGCAGCGTGAACTGCAGACCGCGCGGAGCAGGGGCGGCGTCCGTAACGGACTCAGCGAGGGGGGTCCCAGGCGGGAGGGTCGGGCTGGGTCCCTGCTCGTGGAAGGCGCCGATCACCCCGGCGACGTGCGCGGGCAGCGGTCCACGGCGAGCTCCGCACTCGACGCAGTAGCGCTGGTCGTAGGCGAGCCGCGTCTGGCACTCCGCGCATCGGTCGGCGGCAGTCGACGCGGTCGGAGCGGCGGTCTCGGTGCTCATCGGCGGCCAATGAGTGTCGCCGCGGCCATGGGCAAAGATGTGAACATCTCGTGTCCGAAGCCGGCGTCGACCGAGTCACGGGCTTGCTTCTTCTCGGTCACACCTTGTTCACAACTCGGCCCCGACCGCGCCGGATACTAGGTGCGGGGAGCGCTGCGCCGCGCCTTGACCAATGTGCCGCGGTCAGGCACTCCCGGCAAATCGATTCGACACATCAAGACGGAGACGACGCGCTGTCGATAAACCCGGAGAACCGCGAGGGCGAGGCGCCCCCGGACGAGCCGACGCGCGAGATGAACGCCGCTGCGCAGCCGACCCGTGAGCTGTCCGCGGTCCCTGCTGCGGGAGCCGGTGATCACTGCACCAACTGCGGGGCGCCTCTCGCCCACGACCAGCGCTACTGCGTCCAGTGCGGCGAGCGCCGCGGCCAGTCGAACTTTCCGCAGGGGCAGCCGGTCACCGAGGTGCGCTCCACTCGCGTCCGCGCGAGCTCGAGCGGCGCTCCACGGCAGCCGCGGCTGTCATCCGGCGCCACGTTGCTGTCTGGAATCGGCGTCCTGCTGCTGGCGATCGGGCTCGGGGTGCTGATCGGGCACCTCGGGAAGAACTCGACGGCGCCCAAAGGCACCTCCTCGCCTCCGGTGACGATCCTTCAGCAGGGCGGCGGCGCCGCCAGCACCGCGGCCACGACCACGGCGTCGACGCCTACGAGCGCACCGTCGCACGTGAACAGCAACAGCCTGACCAAGAAGGCCCAGGCCAAGCTGAAGGCCACCGCCGCGTCGACGAAGGTCCAGAAGGCGGCCACCCAGGCCGCCGGCAAGGTGCTCGGCAACTCGAACAACCTGCCGCCGCCGACTGTTACGACCGGCGGGAAGTGCACCAACGGTCAGGCCGGATGCCAGGGCGGTAAGTTCACCGGGAACTTCTTCGGCGGAGGCTGAGAGCGCGTGGCGATGCGACTACCTGGACGCGGAAAGACCGAACAGCAGCAACCGAGCGCCGGCTCGGCCGGGCCGGCCGCCGCGCCCGGCCCGGGCGCGCCTTCCGCCGGACCGACCGAGAGTCAGGTGATCGATCTCGAGCGACGCCGCGACGTCCTCAAGGCGCGAGTGGCGGAGCTGCAGTGGGACCTGGGCGGTCTGGTCTACGAGATGGCGATCCGAGACCGGATCCGGGTCGACGTGCTGATCAAGCGCGCCGCCCTGCTCCAGGACGCCGACTCAGAGCTCGGCGAGATCGAACGGATCCTGCACCTCGAGCACAGCGGCACGGCCGGGGCGTGTACCACGTGCGGAGCGCCGCACAGCACCGGAGCATCGTTCTGCTGGCAGTGCGGGCAGCCGATCCTCCAGCAGGTTCCCAGCGACTCGATCTTCTAGCCGAACCGGCCGGCGACGTAGTCCCGGGTGCGCGGGTCCGCCGCGCCGCGGAAGATCGTCTCGGTGTCGCCGTACTCGATCAACGTGCCCGTCCGATCCGCGCCGGTCGAGTCCAGGCTGAAGAACGCGGTGCGGTCCGCCACGCGGGCCGCCTGCTGCATGTTGTGCGTGACGATGACGATCGTGAACCGGTTCTTGAGGTTGTGCATGAGGCCCTCGATCGCCGCCGTGGACACGGGGTCCAGCGCCGACGCCGGCTCGTCGAGGAGCAGCACGTCCGGTTCGATCGCGATCGCCCGGGCGATGCACAGTCGCTGCTGCTGACCGCCGGACAGGCTGAGCGCGCTGTCGCGCAGACGGTCCTTGACCTCTTCCCAGAGCGCGGCCTGGCGGAGCGCCTCCTCCACCCGGTCGTCCAGTTGCTGCTTCATGCCGAGGTTCCGTGCTGCCCACGCGACGTTGTCGTAGATCGACTTCGGGAACGGATTTGGCTTCTGGAACACCATGCCGATCCGCCGGCGTACCTCGACCCGGTTGGCGCGGCTGCCGTACACGTCGTGGCCGTGATAGAGAACCTGACCTTCGAGGCGGAACCCGGGGATTCCGTCGTTCATCCGGTTCAGGCTGCGGATGAACGTTGACTTCCCGCACCCGGAAGGGCCGATTACCGCGGTGACGAGTTGGCGATAGATCTTCAGTGACGTCCCAACCAGGGCGCGGTTGCTCCCGTAGTACACCGCCATGTCACGAATGTCGAACACAGCGGCGCGGGTCTCGGTCCCGCCGCCGTTGACCTCGGGTCGGATGACCGGAAGCACCGGCTCGGTCCGCAGCCGGACGCGGCCCGCGGGCTGCTCGCCACGGATGATCTGGCTGGCCGTCCGGCTGTCCCGGTCCCAGTCGGTCATCGGCCCATCTTCGCACGGCTCCGCGCGAGCAACACGCGCGCGCCGATGTTGGCGAGCAGGATGAAGATCATCAGCACGAGCGCGGCGCCCCAGACCCGGTCCACGGCCTGGGCGAGCGGAAGGTCGTACGACGAGTAGATGAACATCGGGATGCTGGGAACGCCGCGGAACAGGTTGAACGACGTGGCGTTCGGGTTGTAGATCGAGTCGCAGATCAAGAGCGGCGCCGTCTCGCCCGCGGCCCGCGCGATGGCGAGGATCGCGCCGGTCACGATCCCTCCCATCGCCGTCGGCAGGATCACCGTGAGCACGGTGCGCCACCGGTTCACGCCGAGTGCGTCGGCGGCCTCGCGCAGGCTGCCCGGGACGAGCAACAGCACCTCCTGGCTGGCGCGCGCGATCAGCGGGAGCATCACGATCGACAGGGCGACCGCGCCCGCGAAGCCCGACTCTCGGTGCTCCGGGATCACGATCAGGCCGTAGATGAACAGCCCGACCACGATCGTCGGAAGCCCCTGCATCATGTCCAGCGCGAGCTTGAGGATCCGCGCCGTCCGTGACTGGGCGCCGGCGAACTCGGTCAGGTAAAGCCCGGTGAGGATCCCAAGAGGGAGCGCGATCACGGCTCCGGCCGCCACGATCTCGAGCGTCCCGAGCAGATCGTTGGCGATCCCTCCCTCGGCCAGCCCTTGTGAGTTGTGGAAGACGAAGCCGAAGCTGAGCGACGAGGCGCCATGGATCGCCACGCCGGTGACGACGATGACCAGCACCGCGACCGCGGCCACTGCCGCGGCAGTTGCGACGACCTGGACGACCCGGTCGACCACAAGGCGACGGCGGAGGTTGCCCGACGCCGTCAGCGGCGCGCTCGGGTCGAACAGCCCCGACTCGCCCAGCGTGATCGGAGTCGTCGTGCTCATCACGCCTTGGCCAGCATCCCCGCGGCGACGTCGAAGCGCCCTGCGATTCCGCGCGCCGCGAGACTCGTGAGCAGCGAGATCACGACCAGCACGAGCCCGGCATAGAACATCGCCGCCGTGTGCATGGCGTTGACCGGAGACGGGAACTGATTGGCGATCGTCTCCGCGAAGGTGGAGCCTGGCTCGAACAGCGAGGCGTGGATTGCCGTCACATCGCCGATCACGAACGAGACGGCGATCGCCTCGCCGAGCGCGCGTCCGAGTCCCAGCACCACGGCCGCGCCGACACCGGACGCGGTGCTCGGCAGAATGATGCCGCGGATGACCTCCCAGCGAGTGGCGCCGAGCGCCTCGGCGCCGTCCCTGAGCTCCCTCGGCACGGTTAGGAACAGGTCCCGGCTCAGCGCGGAGATGATCGGCAGGATCATCACGGTCAGGACGATTCCGGCGGCGAACACGCTTATGCCGGTCGTCGAGGCGGTGCCGAACAGCGGAATGAAGCCCAGCACGCTGTGCAGACCGGGCTCGAGGTGGTTGATGAACGGGACGAGCACGACCAGGCCCCAGAAGCCGTAGATGATGCTCGGGACGGCCGCGAGCATCTCGACCAGCGGCCCGACCACCGCGCGCACCCGCGTCGGCGCCATCATGCTCAAGTAGAGGCCGATCCCGATCCCGAGCGGCGTCGCCAGCACGAGCGCCAACAGCGATGTGACCACGGTCCCGTAGATCAGCGCGCCGGCCCCCTCGATGCTGAAGTTGGGCGCCCACCTCGTGTGCCAGAGGAATCCGAGGCC